>JBCBUN010000577.1:0-501 GCA_039818145.1 Pseudomonadota bacterium | reverse complement strand
CGAAGCCCGATGCACCGGCGACCATTTTCGACGCGCGCACCATGAATTGCGGGTCGATCTGTGTGGTGTATTGCAGCACGTCGCCGCGTGTGCGGATCGCCATGACGATCTCTTCCAGGGCCGCATTGCCGGCACGCTCACCCAATCCGTTGATAGTGCATTCGATCTGGCGCGCACCGCCGGCAACACCGGCCAGCGAATTGGCAACCGCGAGCCCCAGATCATCGTGGCAGTGAACGGAGAAGACAGCCTGGTCGCTGTTGGGAACCCGCTCGCGGATCTCCACGAACATCGCCTTGTACTCCTCCGGCGTGGCGTAGCCGACCGTATCGGGCAGGTTGATCGTCGTTGCACCGCATTTGATCGCGGCTTCGACGCAGCGGCACAGGTAGTCGATCGGTGTGCGGGTGGCGTCCATGGCGGACCACTCGACGTCATCGATCAGGTTGCGGGACCGGGTCACCGTGTCGGTGATGATGTCCATCACCTCATCCTGCGACT
>JBCBUN010000576.1:0-507 GCA_039818145.1 Pseudomonadota bacterium | reverse complement strand
CCGCCTTGAAATCGTGGTGCAGCCCTCAACTGGTGCTTAGGTGTCAAAACTCCTGAACCCGCCGCGTCCCCGGGCTTGACCCGAGGCCTACTCTCGGCGCGGTAGGGTAAAACACTCGATGGGCCGTTGGCCCGTTGATCTGCGAGTGGACCCCGGGTCAAGCCCGGGGATGCGGATGTATCGGTAAAGGGCTCGCGTGCCCTAGGCCTTACCTGTCACCATGAGGCAAAAGGCAAAAACCTCTGCCACTTCATGCAGACCTTCGAACCTGCCGGACTTGCCGCCATGTCCGGCCTCCATGTTGGTCTTGAGCATCAGCAGATTGTCGTCGGTCTTGAGCGCCCGCAATTTCGCCACCCACTTTGTCGGTTCCCAATAGGTCACCCGCGGGTCAGCCAGCCCACCCAGGGCAAACAGGGCCGGGTAGTCCTGCGCACGCACATTGTCATAGGGCGAGTACGCCGCAATCCGATTTCGGACCCTGATGCCTATGACTGGATTGCGGCG
>JBCBUN010000575.1:0-515 GCA_039818145.1 Pseudomonadota bacterium | reverse complement strand
AATCCAGGCGGTGGGTCATGCGGCTTCCCCGTGAAGCGTCTTGATGTTCGAAGTCGCAGGGAACGGCTGAGACAGGTCCCACTCAAACTGGTTAGCCTCGGACTGTGTAAACCCACTGGTTTCCCAGAATTCTTTGCAGGGACGATTGCGCTGCGTTGGCATGAACTGCGCACCAAGCTGTTGAGCACCATGAGAGGTTGCCCACTGGGCTGCAGTGTGGAGCATCGATTGTTCGACGCCGCGGCCCATCACGCGGCAGCTGAGAAGAAAGTCCGTGATGCGTGCGGATGTGCCGTCCAACTGGAGACCAGTGGGCAACCTCTCATGGTGCTCAACAGCTTGGTGCGCAGTTCATGCCAACGCAGCGCAATCGTCCCTGCAAAGAATTCTGGGAAACCAGTGGGTTTACACAGTCCGAGGCTAACCAGTTTGAGTGGGACCTGTCTCAGCCGTTCCCTGCGACTTCGAACATCAAGACGCTTCACGGGGAAGCCGCATGACCCACCGCCTGGATT
>JBCBUN010000574.1:0-520 GCA_039818145.1 Pseudomonadota bacterium | reverse complement strand
CCCGCCCGTGATTGCAATGATACCCGCCGGGGTGTGACCGGCGCTGAGATCGTCGGCGATGGCTTTGCGCAATGCATCCACGTCAAGCGCAAAGCGCGGGCCGGTCGTGGGCAGCTTGACCAGGTTTTCCTGACCGATGCCAGCGACCCAGCAGGCCCGGTCGATGGAGCTGTGCACCTGGTCGGAGCAGTAGATGCGCAGGTTCCCCTTCGCCGAAAGGCCGTCCCTGTTGCCGGTATAGCCTGTCGCGCGTTCCCGCATCGTCAGAACCGCGACAGGCTATACCGGCAACAGGGACGGCCTTTCGGCGAAGGGGAACCTGCGCATCTACTGCTCCGACCAGGTGCACAGCTCCATCGACCGGGCCTGCTGGGTCGCTGGCATCGGTCAGGAAAACCTGGTCAAGCTGCCCACGACCGGCCCGCGCTTTGCGCTTGACGTGGATGCATTGCGCAAAGCCATCGCCGACGATCTCAGCGCCGGTCACACCCCGGCGGGTATCATTGCAATCACGGGCGGG
>JBCBUN010000573.1:0-525 GCA_039818145.1 Pseudomonadota bacterium | reverse complement strand
CATGAGGTGAACGAGCTGAGCTGGGACGCGACCGTCCAGACCTTAGAACGCATGGAATCTGCGCACGCCATGTGCCGTGATCCACTCGCCGGCAACGGCATCAAAAACGAGGGCGCAACGCCGACTCAGCCGCAATGGCGAGCATCAAAACCGGACTCGAAACTTGAGAACGGTCAAAAACACAACCAAAAAGGGGGGCAACTCCCAGGGCTTGACTAATGGAGAAGGCTGCCTTCTCCAAGGTCCAAATTGCGGGCACTCCCAAGGAGACTGCAATTTGGACCTTGGAGAAGGCAGCCCTCTCCATTAGTCAAGCCCTGGGAGTTGCCCCCCCTTTTGGTTGTGTTTTTGACCGTTCTCAAGTTTCGAGTCCGGTTTTGATGCTCGCCATTGCGGCTGAGTCGGCGTTGCGCCCTCGTTTTTGATGCCGTTGCCGGCGAGTGGATCACGGCACATGGCGTGCGCAGATTTCATGCGTTCTAAGGCCTGGACGGTCGCGTCCCAGCTCAGCTCGTTCACCTCATG
>JBCBUN010000572.1:273-536 GCA_039818145.1 Pseudomonadota bacterium | reverse complement strand
GTTCCCAGAGCTCCTTCGCCTTGACCGTCTTTAGCGTTTCGCCGGTGCGGCGCGCCGTCAGGTCCCATTCGCCATCATCGACAACGGCGGCCAGGAAGCCGTCCGTGACACGCACGGAGTTGTTGGAGTTCTGGCCGGCGACCGTCAGATAGGCTTCGGAGTCCCAATCGGTGTTGTAGGTCGGGAACTCGATCTTGGTGAAACCCTGCCGGGCGAACTGGATGACGCGCTGGATGTAATTCTCCGGCACCATCATTTTCTTC
>JBCBUN010000572.1:0-263 GCA_039818145.1 Pseudomonadota bacterium | reverse complement strand
GTTCCCAGAGCTCCTTCGCCTTGACCGTCTTTAGCGTTTCGCCGGTGCGGCGCGCCGTCAGGTCCCATTCGCCATCATCGACAACGGCGGCCAGGAAGCCGTCCGTGACACGCACGGAGTTGTTGGAGTTCTGGCCGGCGACCGTCAGATAGGCTTCGGAGTCCCAATCGGTGTTGTAGGTCGGGAACTCGATCTTGGTGAAACCCTGCCGGGCGAACTGGATGACGCGCTGGATGTAATTCTCCGGCACCATCATTTTCTTC
>JBCBUN010000571.1:0-538 GCA_039818145.1 Pseudomonadota bacterium | reverse complement strand
CAGGTCGAGAAGGTCGCCTGCGGCTCGGTCACGCCCTTCTCGGTACCGGCAACCTTGGCGGTGTAGCCGGACAGGAAATGATACATGGCCTGTGCGGGCGTCAGGCGGGCCAGCGGCGGCATCACGCCGAACGCGTCCGCCGTCAGCATGATAATGGTGTGCGGTACGGGCGCACAGCCGGTCTCGCTTGCATTGGAGATGAAGTGGATCGGATAGGCAGCACGTGTGTTTTCCGTCTTCGAGCCATCGTCGAAATCCGGAACGCGGTTTTCATCCAGGACGACATTTTCCAGAACGGTCCCGAAGCGCTGCGTGGTGGAATAGATTTCCGGTTCTGCTTCGGCGGACAGCTTGATGGTCTTGGCGTAGCAGCCGCCTTCGAAATTGAAGACACCGTTTTCGCTCCAACCATGTTCGTCGTCGCCGATCAGCGTGCGTGACGGGTCCGCCGACAGCGTGGTCTTGCCCGTGCCGGACAGGCCGAAAAACACCGCGGTGTCGCCCTTGTCGCCAACATTTGCCGAGCAGTGCATCGACA
>JBCBUN010000570.1:269-542 GCA_039818145.1 Pseudomonadota bacterium | reverse complement strand
AGTCCGAGCGACTTGCCGATTTCGACAAGACGGCCGGGCGGAGGAAGCATGCCGCCGGGAAAGATGTAGCGCTGGATGAAATCTGTGCCGCGCCGGTAGTCCTCGAACATGGTGTCCTGGATCGTGATGATCTGCAAACCGGCCTTGCCGCCTGGCTTGAGGCAGTTGGACAACTGGCCGAAATAGGTTGTCCAGTACTTCTCCCCGACGGCCTCGAACATTTCGATTGATGCGATCCGGTCGTAGACCCCGCGTTCATCGCGATAGTCCTGA
>JBCBUN010000570.1:0-259 GCA_039818145.1 Pseudomonadota bacterium | reverse complement strand
CCTGAAACACCACGTCGACCTTCTCGTTGAGGCCTGCCTTGAAGATGCGCTCGCGTGCATAATCATATTGTTCGCGGGAAATCGTCAGCGCCTTGACATGGGCACCAACCGTCTTTGCAACATGTTCTGCAAAGCCGCCCCAGCCGCATCCGATCTCAAGAACCGAATGACCGGGCTCGATGCCGGTCTGTTTGACCAGCGAGGCATATTTCTCCGCCTGGGCCTGTTCCAGGTTGTTGGTTTCGTTGCTGTAGATCGC
>JBCBUN010000569.1:0-578 GCA_039818145.1 Pseudomonadota bacterium | reverse complement strand
GGCGCGAAGTTCTCGGTCATCGACATCGCACCCAGAATAGAGGTCGCAGCCCCAATCCGATCTTCCAGACCAAAGCTGTCGTCGAGCTTCAGCGCATGGCTGTCCGGCCCTTTGGCCGCATCCATGCCCAGCGCATCGCGCAACAGCTTGCCCATGTAGACAGGACCTGAAGCCTCAACAAAGGCGAAAGAGGACACAGCGGCGAGCTTGAACCGGCCCCAGGCGCGCTTGGCGCGCGCGCTGAAACGGGCGGTCTGATCGACGGCAGCGTCGACATCCGTGTGGCTGGTCACGCCGTGGTTCAGCAACACAGGCAGGCGCTTTTCGGCGACATCGGACGCAAAGCTGTTGTGAGAGGCGGTCAAGCCAAAGAAGCCCGCAAAACCAAGCGTCTGAATGCTCGGATCAACGCTTTCCAGCGCGCGGCGGAACACCTCGGACCGGACGTCGATGCAGAAGGCAGCCTGCATCGCAGGGCGACCCTCTGGGACAGGTTCAGTAGGCGCATCGAGAGTGGCGGAGAGCTCCCGCTGGCCTGCAAACTCAGCAGCGGCCTGCAATGCGGCATCAATCAATTG
>JBCBUN010000568.1:0-589 GCA_039818145.1 Pseudomonadota bacterium | reverse complement strand
GTGCGCAAAAAGTAAGCAGAGATGCGTTTACACACGCAGGTGCGTTTGAACGATTTCCCGAGCAAAATAAGAAATCATGGTGACCCCGACAGGATTCGAACCTGTGACCCTCAGATTAGGAATCTGATGCTCTATCCTGCTGAGCTACGGGGCCGGTAGAGGGTCGATTAGCACGATTTGGCGGACTTTGCGAGCCCGGAGATTGTCCGGGAGAAAAGTCGGCGCGGCCTTCGCACACGGGGTGGATGGCGGGCGTAGACTGGCACCGTTTCACGGCTTTGTCTCGGGCTTGCCTTATTCAGTCCTTATCAGCGGTTACAGCGTGCTCAAGCAGACGCTTAGCGCTCATTTCTGAAGGGGATGGTTGCCTATCGCGTTTCATCAGCAAGTCCGGCGCATGTGCGGTTTCCGGCCTGGGTGGCCGGCAGGCGAAAAGACGCCTGACGTGGTGGCGGCAGACAGACAAGACGTCCTGCGGAAGATTGCGGGACATGCCCTGCGAGGCCGCCTGTGCCGAGCCGGAATTCCGCTGATTGCCGCGTGCACCGTTGCTGTTGGAGGGGGAAGCCCCGTCTCTGCGGAGCCCGCG
>JBCBUN010000567.1:0-592 GCA_039818145.1 Pseudomonadota bacterium | reverse complement strand
ATGCAAATCTTGATCTCGTCCATGCCGTCCAGAACGTCCAGCTTCGTCAATGCGATGCCGTTGATGCCGGATGTGCAGACAGTCTGGCGGACCAGAACGGCATCGAACCAGCCACAGCGGCGGCGGCGGCCGGTCACGGTTCCGAATTCATGCCCGCGTGTCCCTAGGAATTCGCCAACCTCGTTTTCCTGCTCGGTCGGGAAAGGCCCCTCGCCGACACGCGTCGTGTAGGCCTTGGTGATGCCGAGAACGAAATCGACGGACCCCGGCCCGAGGCCGCAGCCGGTCGCCGCCTGTCCGGCGACCGTGTTCGAAGACGTCACGAAGGGATAGGTTCCGTGATCGATGTCGAGAAGCGCGCCCTGCGCCCCTTCGAAGAGGATCCGCTTTCCCTTGCGGCGCAGATCGTCAAGCAGATACCAGACCTTGTCCATGTAGGGCAGGACCTTGTCGGCAACGCTCGCCAGCTCGTCATAGATTGCCTGGGCTGAAATCTCGTCCTGGCCAAGTCCGCGGCGAAGCGCGTTGTGATGGGTCAGCAGACGGTCGATTTTCGCCGGCAGCGTGGTCAGGTTCTTCAGGTCCATCAGCC
>JBCBUN010000566.1:0-637 GCA_039818145.1 Pseudomonadota bacterium | reverse complement strand
CCTCTGGCTCCGCATAAGCGATGGTTCCGACAAACTTGTTGTCCGAATTCATCAGGTAAACGGCTGCCGAATGGTCCATCGTATAGTCGCCGTCGTCAAGCGGTACCTTCCTGGCAAGAACCCGATAGGCCTTGATGACCGCATCAATCTGTTCGCGCGACCCGGTCAGCGGATAAATGCGCTCGTCGAACGCCCAGACATAATCCCGCATGACATCTGGTGTGTCGCGCTCCGGATCCACCGTCACGAAGGCGTAGTTCAACTTGTCGGCATCAGGCCCGAGCGCCTCGATCCAGCCCTGCAGTTCGGAGAGGGTCGTCGGGCAGACATCCGGGCAATAGGTGAAGCCGAAAAACAGAACCAGCGGCTTGCCGGAGAAGGTTGCATCGGTGACCGTTTCACCGTTGCCGTCAACGAGCTCGAACGGCCCGCCGATGGCGGCCAGCGGTTCGATAAGAGAGCCGGAATTGTCGTTGGTGGCGGTCTGCTGATAAACGAGAAATCCGGATGCGGCAGCAAGGACGACAACCGCCGCCCAGGCCACATATCGGAAGAGTTTTAAACCGGACATGGTGTGTCCTCTTCTGGCGAAATCAGTTTTTGCTGTGGTCGTGGCTGCCATGATCGTGGTCATGGC
>JBCBUN010000565.1:0-638 GCA_039818145.1 Pseudomonadota bacterium | reverse complement strand
TGCAGAGCGCACGGGTCTCATCATTGATCTGGGCGCATTTGTGCTTGATCGCGCCGCAAATGACCTCGCCGTATGGCAAAAGGATTTCCCGCAGGACCCGCCGCTCTTCTCCAGTGTCAATGTGTCGAGCCGCCAACTGCTTGGCGATCTCCCAGGCGCTGTTTCAACACTCCTTGGCCAGACCGAACTCCCACCGTCATCCCTGCGCCTGGAAGTCACGGAGTCGCTGGTGATGGATGACCCGGATCAGGCCGCAGAGATTCTCGCTGCGCTCAAGCAGACAGGCGTGAAGCTGGCCCTTGATGATTTCGGCACAGGCTATTCATCGCTGAGTTACCTGCAGCGCTTCCCGTTTGACGTCGTCAAGATCGACAAGAGCTTCGTTCAGGCCATGGGCACGGACGCAGATCAGGACGCTATCGTGCGCTCCGTGCTGACCCTCGCCGGAGACCTGAAACTGGATGTGGTTGCTGAAGGCGTTGAGGACGATGCAGCCCGCGCAAGCCTGCAGGCTCTGGGCTGCACATATGGTCAGGGGTTTTACTTCGGCCAGCCCATGGAAGCCGGTGACGCCCACGACTTCATTGCACGGCACACGGACTAGCCAGCTATTCAGCCAACCGGGTCAGGCGTGTCCT
>JBCBUN010000564.1:0-673 GCA_039818145.1 Pseudomonadota bacterium | reverse complement strand
CGCGGCAAGGAATCCGCGAAACCCTCAGCCGCGCGCGCCAAAGATCGCCGAGCCAACACGGACATATGTCGCACCAAAGCCGATGGCCACCCGGTAGTCGGAGGACATTCCCATGGAAAGTTGCGCAAGACCGGCCCGTTTGGCCAGTTTCTCCAGCAGCGCAAAATGCTCGCCCGGTGCTTCGTCGATCGGCGGGATACACATCAGCCCGATGACATTCAGTCCCACCATATCCCTGCACTCGGCCAGGAAAGCGTCCACATCTCCCGGCGCAATGCCGGCCTTCTGCGGTTCCTCGCCGGTATTTACCTGGATGAAACAGGGAAGGTTGCGCTCTTGCCTGTCCATTTCAGCCTTGAGCGCCTTTGCGATCTTGGGCCGGTCGACCGTATGAATGACATCGAACGTCGCCACGGCCTCCCTGGCCTTGTTGGATTGCAGCGGGCCGATCAGATGAAGCTCGATATCGGCGTATCTTTCGCGCAGTCCGGGCCACTTCCCCATGGCTTCCTGAACGCGGTTCTCGCCGAAGACCCGCTGACCGGCCTCCAGGACAGGCGCGATATTCTCGGCCGCGAAAGTCTTCGAAACGGCGATCAGGCTGACGGCGTTCTCCGCTCTGCCGAATTCTTCCTCAGCACTGCGAATGTCGGACTGGACGGCTGAAAGACGG
>JBCBUN010000563.1:0-688 GCA_039818145.1 Pseudomonadota bacterium | reverse complement strand
GTTTGGTGGTGTTGGTCTGAGCCTCGCAGAAGTTGTTCCAGTGGTTGAGCAGATGGGCCGGGCACTGATGGGCGGCCCGTTCCTCTCAACAACGATTGCTGCACAGGGGCTGCTCCTTGGCGGGACGGACGCTCAGAAGAATGCGTTGTTGCCCGACTTGTGCGCGGGGACGCCGGCAACGGTCGCTCTCGTTGAAGGCTCAGGCGATTGGGATCTGACCAAGGCAGCCTGCACGGCGACACGTGATGGCGATGATCTCGTGCTGTCGGGCACCAAGGTGCTGGTGGCTGATGCTGCTGCCGCTGCGTGGTTGCTGGTGTCTGTTTCCCTCGATGGCGCGCCTGCTTTGGTCATCGTGCCGAAGGACGCGTTGGGTGCTGATGCCCTGACGCGGGAAGTTGTCATTGATGAGACGCGTCGCTCGTACAAGGTCAAACTTGATGGCGTTCGCGTGTCGTCGGACCAGTTGCTGAGCGGTGCTTCCGCAGCACAGACGCTGGCGCATATTGATCTTGTAACCAGCCTGCTGGTGGCTGCTGAGATGTGTGGCGGCACGGCCAGCTGCATCGACTACACGGTTGATTATCTCAAAACACGCAAACAGTTCGGCAAACTCATTGGCTCCTATCAGGCGCTGAAACACCCCGCCGTGGATGCATTGATTGCCGAACTGTTTGCGTGTTTTGAG
>JBCBUN010000562.1:0-691 GCA_039818145.1 Pseudomonadota bacterium | reverse complement strand
AGCCGCTCGAAGTCGGCGAAACCGTCGAGATGCCAGTCGTGTTCTATGTCGATCCGGAGATGGCCAAGGATCCTGAACTGAAGCACGTGAAGGAAATCACTTTGTCCTACACGTTCTTCCCGGTAGAAGAACCGGAACAACCTGTTGCAGCGCGGGTCGAAGCGCCCGGTGCTGAAAAGAAATTGTGAGACTTGCGCAAGGCGCGCATGAAATGACTGTGTTTGGGGAGCTTGCCGATGGCTGAGGCACATACCAAGAACCACGACTACCACCTGGTAGAGCCGAGCCCGTGGCCCTTCATCGGGTCGGTCGGCGCGTTCATCATGGCGATCGGTGCAATCGCCTGGATGAAAGCGGCCGGAGGCAACGATTTCACGCTGTTCGGCATGGACCTTGCCGGGACCAGCTGGATGCTGTTCGCTGTCGGCCTGCTGGTCGTTCTCTACGTCATGTACGGCTGGTGGAGCGACACCATCAAGGAATCGCAGGAAGGCTATCACACGCGCGTCGTGTCGTTGCACCTGCGTTACGGCATGCTGCTGTTCATCGCCTCCGAGGTGATGTTCTTCGTCGCCTGGTTCTGGGCCTATTTCGATGCCGCGCTTTTCGCCGGCGAGGCCATCCAGTTCAGCCGTGTCGAGGCAACCGGCGGTCATTGGCCGCCGGATGGAATCCTGACATTCGATCCCTG
>JBCBUN010000561.1:0-703 GCA_039818145.1 Pseudomonadota bacterium | reverse complement strand
AACCGCCGCTGCCATTTTCACCGGGCGGTGAAGTAGCCGGCGTCGTTGACAAGGTTGGCCCGGGCGTCACCACGCTCAAGGAAGGTGACCGGGTCATCGGGTCATGCGGCTGGGGCGGCTTTGCCGAAGAGATTGTTCTGGAAGCCGCACGGTGCACACCGTTCCCCGATGAAATGGATTTCACATCCGCATCGGCCTTCCTGATGACATACGGCACGTCGCATCACGCTCTCAAGGATCGCGCGAAGATCCAGCCGGGCGAAACGCTTCTCGTGCTTGGTGCTGCCGGCGGTGTTGGCCTTGCGGCTGTTGAGCTTGGCAAGGCCATGGGCGCGCGAGTGATTGCAGCAGCCTCAACCGAAGAGAAAGTGCAGGTCGCCAAGGACCATGGTGCGGACGAAGGGTTTGTTTACCCGACTGGCGAACTTGACCGCGATCAGCAAAAGGCGCTGTCTGAAAAGATCAAGGAACTCACAGGTGGTCAGGGTGCGGACGTTGTCTATGACCCTGTGGGTGGCGACTATTCTGAGCCAGCCATTCGCGCAACCAACTGGGAAGGCCGTTTTCTGGTTGTCGGATTTGCCTCCGGCCCGATCCCCAAGGTGCCGCTCAATCTTGCGCTGCTGAAAGGCTGCCAGATTGTTGGTGTGTTCTGGGGTGCGTTTACGGCGCGCGAGCCAGAGCGCAACAAGGAAAACCTGGC
>JBCBUN010000560.1:0-780 GCA_039818145.1 Pseudomonadota bacterium | reverse complement strand
CACCAAGGTTCCGACCGCCGAGCTGCGGGAAAACCAGACCGACCAGGATTCCCTGTCGTGACCGCGCTTCTCGATCTCGCTGACCGACATTTCCTCTTCAACGAGACATTCCAGAATGTCGTCGAGCACGTCGTAAGGCGGCAGGGAATCCTGGTCGGTCTGGTTTTCCCGCAGCTCGGCGGTCGGAACCTTGGTGATGATGTTGGACGGGATCACCTCGCCCGCCGGGCCGAGCAGGCCGGAAAGCGCGTTGGCATTCCGCCACCCGGCCAAGTGATAGACCTGTGTCTTGTAGAGATCCTTGATCGGGTTGTAACCGCCATTCATGTCGCCGTACAAGGTGGCGTAGCCCACCGACATTTCCGACTTGTTGCCGGTGGTCATCACCATGTGGCCAAACTTGTTCGAGACCGCCATCAGGATCACGCCGCGCGCACGCGACTGCAGGTTTTCCTCCGTCGTATCTTCTTGCGTTCCCTCAAACAGTCCGCTCAATGCAGATCTGAACCCTTCCACGGGCTCTGCAATCGGCACGGTGTCATAGCGGATGCCCAGCGCGGATGCACAGGCGGCAGCGTCCGCGATGCTTTCCCCGGAGGTGTAGCGGTAAGGCAGCATGATCGCGTGGACCCGGTCGGCGCCGAGCGCATCGACGGCCATGGCGGCGCAGATCGCGCTATCGATCCCGCCCGAAAGGCCCAGGACGACGCCGGGAAATCCGTTCTTGTCGACATAGTCGCCAAGGCCCATGACGCAGGCGCGCCAGTTGGCCTCGTCAAG
>JBCBUN010000559.1:0-844 GCA_039818145.1 Pseudomonadota bacterium | reverse complement strand
CAGCGGTTTCGACCGCGCCGCCCAGTTCTTCCAGGGATTGCAGCTCAGCCATCGTTAAGCCCTCCTGCCGTCATTTTTTGCGTTGAGGCCTTTGACGTCGACCAGTTCGGGCGACTGAGCTTCATGCGGGTGGGTCGGACCAGCGTAAACCTTGAGGTTCTTGAGCTGTTTGTTGGACAGCGGACCGCCCGGCATCATGCGCTGCACGGCTTTTTCCAGGACACGCTCGGGGAAACGGCCTTCCAGGATACCGCGCGCGGTGCGCTCCTTGATGCCGCCCGGGTGACCGGTGTGCCAGTAATACTTCTTGTTGTCGTACTTACGGCCTGTCAGTACGACCTTGTCGGCGTTGATGACAACGATGTTGTCGCCAGTGTCGACATGCGGCGTGTAGGTCGGCCGTCTCGCCGCATTCATCGCCAACCATCTGCGCGGCAAGCATCTGCCGACCTACACGCCGCATGTCGACACTGGCGACAACATCGTTGTCATCAACGCCGACAAGGTCGTACTGACAGGCCGTAAGTACGACAACAAGAAGTATTACTGGCACACCGGTCACCCGGGCGGCATCAAGGAGCGCACCGCGCGCGGTATCCTGGAAGGCCGTTTCCCCGAGCGTGTCCTGGAAAAAGCCGTGCAGCGCATGATGCCGGGCGGTCCGCTGTCCAACAAACAGCTCAAGAACCTCAAGGTTTACGCTGGTCCGACCCACCCGCATGAAGCTCAGTCGCCCGAACTGGTCGACGTCAAAGGCCTCAACGCAAAAAATGACGGCAGGAGGGCTTAACGATGGCTGAGCTGCAATCCCTGGAAGAACTGGGCGGCGCGGTCGAAACCGCTG
>JBCBUN010000558.1:0-854 GCA_039818145.1 Pseudomonadota bacterium | reverse complement strand
CTTTGTAGCGGATTTGTTCACGCTGAACAGAGGGGCCAAGCGGAAACATATGTCAACAGCAACACGCTCACAGGACCTGACACCCAAACGCGCGCTGACAGGAAGGCTGTTCCTTCAGTCAATTTGCGTGCTGCTGGCTCTTGTCCTGCCGACTCAGCAAGCATTTGCGATTTCTCTGATTCGTGATGCTGAAACAGAGCGCTTCATCCGGGTGATTTCAGAACCCATTTTCATTTCAGCTGGCCTCAATCCGCGAGCTGTGAACACCTATTTGATCAATGCGTCGTCGATCAATGCGTTTGTGACCGGTGGTCAAAATGTCTTCATGCACACCGGCACGCTCCAGCAAGCCGAAACACCAAATGAAGTGCTGGGTGTTATGGCTCATGAAACCGGCCATATAACCGGCGGGCATCTTAGTGGCCGGCGCGAAGCTTTCGAGAATGCTGCCGCACCGGCAATCGTTGGATATCTGCTTGGCATCGGAGCGATTGTCGCCGGTGCCGGGGATGTCGGACT
Organism: Pseudomonadota bacterium; assembly: GCA_039818145.1. Lineage (GTDB taxonomy): Bacteria > Pseudomonadota > Alphaproteobacteria > CGMCC-115125 > CGMCC-115125 > Pyruvatibacter. Next base: position 335 of record JBCBUN010000558.1, on the reverse strand, counting down.
CGCGCTCATTACGGGCGGCCAAACAGTAGCCACGCGCGGCCTTCTTGCTTACACACGAACGCAGGAGGCCTCAGCGGACCAGGCCGCCCTCGATTTTCTTGAGCGGACAGGTCAGAGCGGCATGGGGCTGGTGAGCTTCTTCGACAAATTAGCTGACCAGGAAGCGCTCTCGGAGCGTTCGCAGGACCCCTATGTCCGCACGCACCCCCTTTCGCGCGAGCGCATCGCGACGCTGCAGAACCGTGTTGACCAGTCTCCATTCAGGGATGTCAAAGACCCCGAAGAATGGCAGCGCATGCTGGACATGGTGAAAGCCAAGCTGCACGGCTTTATCG
>JBCBUN010000557.1:0-863 GCA_039818145.1 Pseudomonadota bacterium | reverse complement strand
GACGATGTCGCCTTCGCGCAATGGCTTGCTGTTCGGAATGCCGTGACAGACCACGTGATTGATCGAGGTGCAGCAGGACTTGGTGTAGCCGCGGTAGTTCAGCGTTGCCGGCAAGGCGTCATGGTCCATGCCGTACTGATAGACGAAATCGTCGATTTCCTGCGTGGTGGTGCCGGGTTTGACGAGCGCGGCCAATTCATCGAGGCAGGCGGCGGTCAATTGCCCGGCACGCATCATGCCTTCGAAATCTTCCGGGCCGTAAAGACGGACCTGACCTGTATTCTTGAGCGGGGCTTCCGCAGCGTCGATGTAACTGACCATTGCGCAACATGTCTCTAGGGTTGGGCATCCAGCTTCGGGGCTTTCCGCGCGAAGCAATCACCATCTGCCTTCATATCTGACACGTCACATACCGCCCTATGCCGCGAATTTCCAGTCATTGTCGATCTTAAATCCGCTCGATCCTGAAACTCCCCGGCCTTTTTCCGAAAAGGGAAAGCGCCACCTTGCGAAATGAGGTCAGGCCGGATAGGTGAGAGTAACAGGCGGGCGTGGTGGAACTGGTAGACACAAGGGACTTAAAATCCCTCGGCCCTAGGCTGTACGGGTTCGAGTCCCGTCGCCCGCACCAAGAGACGTCGGAGCACTGGGCAGCGGCCCCGATTTGCTGTGCTATCCACGACGAACCGAACGGGCCAATTGGCCGTTTACAGGGCATCTTTTCCAGGTTCCAGCCACGGTGAAATGCAGGAAATGACACGTGCCAACGAAGACAGCGCGGCAGCCGTATCGCTGCGGGGCATCGCAAAGACGTTCGAGACAGGAACGCGCGCGCCTGACGCTGAGGTCGACGCGATCAAGCG
>JBCBUN010000556.1:0-883 GCA_039818145.1 Pseudomonadota bacterium | reverse complement strand
GGCGAGGCCGAAGGCTCTTGAGGTGCGCGTGCCGTGGCGCCGCGACCTGGGTGCAGGGCAACTCCTGCGAGCCACGTGCCAAAGGCGCCGCCGAAGCGGCGCCCCTGGCGTGGCGGGTCAGCGACCCGTCAGCGCCACCAGGCGGTAGACGCCTGCATCACCGTTGGTCAGGGCATTGACCCGGATTTGTTGGCCGCCCGGGTCGAGGCCAAGGCTGAGCGAGAGATACTCGTTGCCCTTCTGGCTGGTGGCGTTCCAGGCTGAGCCGATGCGGATGACCCGCCCGTTGGGGGTTGTGGCTGTGACCTCGTAGTCCGGGTGCGTGTCCTTTTCCTTGTGAGGGTTGGTGGTGAGCGTGATGCTGACATCGAAGGTCAGGGATGCGATCCAGCCTGTGATGGCGTTGTCGTCTGTGCGGGTGAGTTCGCCGTTGATGCTCATGTCGTTGCTCCTTTTGCTGATCGACGCGGATCAAACTGGGCGGCGAGGAGCGCGGATCACCGCAGCGCAGCGGAGGGGAACCCCCTTGCGGGGTTGATCCGAAAAGCGACGGCCGCTCAAGGTGATCAAGGAGATGAGGCAACAGGAGCAACGACGTGAGCATGGCAGGCTCGCGACGGGCAGATAGACGCTGGAAGAGGCTGGATGGCGCCCAGGCAGAGGGATGGGACCGTCAAGCTCACCACCAACCCCCACAAGGAAAAGGACCGGTGTGAAATTGGAGAGTGCGCCAACTGCCAACAGGGGTCCTCATCCGCATCGGCTCAGCCTGGAACGTAGCCAGCCAGAAGTCGGACGCCCCGCCCAAGGGCAGCGCATGATCCAGGAACGGTCACTCAAATCCTACAGCCGAACGAGCTTGATGCGGGACTTAGCGGTCGAT
>JBCBUN010000555.1:0-909 GCA_039818145.1 Pseudomonadota bacterium | reverse complement strand
GTTTCAGGAAGGTCCCGTTCTTTTCTGCATCCGCAGGCTCGCCCCACAGGAACGCCATCTTTGGCTGGTCCGTGCCTTCCGTTGCCCCCGGCGCGTCGACCCAGGCGACATCCGCCGCGTCGATCCAGACGATATTGCCGGCCGCGACATTCACCGGCAACTCGCCATTGGCAAAGGCCCGGTCCTTTGGCTGCACCAGGTAGGGCCCTTCCTGGATTTCCAGAAAGGCGCTCGACAATCCGGCATCTTCGCGCGCAGCGGTGATATGGGTCGCCCCCGCCGGCTGGGTCCAGAACGAACCCGGCCCCATCCACATGGGTTCGGCGGTCGGGTCGTCATTGTGAACCGCACCGCTGATGACGACGGCGCGATAGGTGATGTTGTGAATATGCGGCGGCGAGCTGAACCCGGCGCGCGGGGATGCCGGCCCGCAGGCGGGCGTCCTTTGGGGCGATATTCGCGAAGATGTTCCGACCGGGACCATCATCCGGTTCAAGCCGGGCTTCAGCTCGCCGCCGCATATTCACAACATCACCTATCGCGCCGTCGTCATCAGCGGTGCGGTTCACAATGACGACCCGACCGCCGAACCCATGTGGATGGGGCCGGGTTCGTTCTGGACCCAGCCGGCGGGGGCGACCCATATCACCGCCGCGCGCGAAGATGCCGGACTGTCGAGCGCCTTCCTCGAGATCCAGGAAGGGCCTTACCTGGTGCAGCCCAAGGACCGGGCCTTTGCCAATGGCGAGTTGCCGGTGAATGTCGCGGCCGGCAATATCGTCTGGATCGACGCGGCGGATGTCGCCTGGGTCGACGCGCCGGGGGCAACGGAAGGCACGGACCAGCCAAAGCTGGCGTTCCTGTGGGGCGAGCCTGCGGATGCAGAAAAGAACGGGACCTTCCTGAAAC
>JBCBUN010000554.1:0-985 GCA_039818145.1 Pseudomonadota bacterium | reverse complement strand
ATAAGGGCGCCATCATCGCCATGATGGAAGCTGCAACGCTACTGCTGGAGCGCGGCTTTCAACCCGAGCGCACAGTCTATTTCAGCTTTGGCCACGACGAAGAGATCGGTGGCGGCACAGGTGCCGCCGGGGTCGTTGAGTACCTGCAAGGGCAGGGTGTGCAGCTTGCATGGTCCGTGGACGAAGGGTCGTTCGTGCTGGACGGCATCATCCCCGGTCTCAACCAGAAGGTCGCCATGATCAACGTGGCGGAGAAGGGCTATGTCACCCTTGATCTTGTGGCCACGGCGCAAGGTGGCCATTCCTCCATGCCGCCGCAGGAATCGGCAGTCACATTGCTCGCTGATGCCATCGTCAAATTGAAGAACGCCCCTGTGCCCGGTGGCCTGGAAGGCATCAGCGGTGAAGCTTACGGCACACTGGCGCGCCACATGCCGTTCACTCAGCGCATGGCATTTGCCAATCAGTGGCTCTTTGGCGGCATGATCGAGGACATGCTCACAGGCCTACCTGCGGGCAATGCCATGCTGCGAACCACAACAGCGCCGACCATGCTGTCCGCCAGCATCAAGGAGAACGTGTTGCCCATCAACGCGATTGCCACGGTGAATTTCCGTCTGCATCCGCGCGATACAGTCGACTCTGTGGTTGCCCATGTTGAGCAGGCAGTGGGGCCGGACATTGAAGTGCGCCGCCGTCCGCGCGGTGGCAACGCGTCGCCGGTTGCCAGCACGTCAGCAGAAGGGTTCACTTCCCTGGCCAGTGCTTCGCGCGACGTACTCGGCGACGTTATCATTGCGCCCGGTCTGACCGTCGCGGGAACGGACAGCAAGCACTACGTGAAGGTGGCCGACGATGCCTACCGGTTCAATCCCTTCATCGTGGGGTCGGAAGACATCGTCACCATTCATGGCACCAACGAACGCATCTCCATCGACAATCTGGTGCTGGGTACAGACTATTTCACCCAGCTGCTCATAACGAC
>JBCBUN010000553.1:0-1249 GCA_039818145.1 Pseudomonadota bacterium | reverse complement strand
TCCTGCCACCGGCCCTGCCAGCCAAGCTGCTCCCATCCCAGAAATGAAATGCCAAGTGTCCAGCGCGCCTTCTGGCGGATGGACGCCCACATCTGATCTGGGAAGAACTCCTTGGTGGAGACAATTTCGCGCTTTGTGCGCCTGACCGTACGGCCGGTGACCCAGCTGGCCCGCTCATACGGCACCTCCGCCCAGTAGCGAACAAAGGCGCCGGGCATATCAAGGTCATGCAGGCGCATGGCGATGTCATAGTCTTCTGTCAGACTGTCCGTGTTGAATGGCTGGTCATCGGTCGCAGCTGACAGGGCGATAAGCGCATTGCGGGAGAAGGCGCTGGCAACGCCGGCACTGGGGACGATGCCCGTCATTGCCTCGCGCACCAGCAGGTCCTTGTTATGCCACTCCGCGAACTCGTCCATGTAATGGCAGGCCACCATATCGAGCGGGTCCCGATTCATGGAGAACACCGGCAATTGCATGAAGTCGCGCGAGGGCAGCACCCAGTTGATGACCCTCAAGGAGAGCGGATTCACCACATCCTCGGAGTCCTGCATGACGAAGCCGTCGAATTTCTCGCCGGATTCTTCCTCGTAGAGGAAAATCCGCTGGACGATCCAGTTAAGGCAATCGGCCTTGCTGGTCGGTCCCGGATGTCCGACCTCCGCGCGATGCACATTGGGATAACGCGCAGCCATCCGGTCTACTTCACGCGCTGAATCCGGATCGTTGGGATAGGTGCCGGCAAAAATATGGAAGTTGTCATAGTCGACCGTATTGATGGTGTTGGAAATCATCCGCGCGATCACGTCGCTTTCGTCCCACGCGGGCACGATGATGGCGAGCTTGAGCTGCGGCACCGACTTCAGGCTTTCCAGCTTGCGCGGCAGCTCATGCGGGTCCTTGTCCCCCAACCGCTTGAGTTTCAGCCACCAATAATACAGGTCAATAAAGAGGTCTTCCACACCGCTGACAAAAATCACCAGTGCGATCGTCAGCATCAGGAACTTGATGACGAACCACAGGACGGCAAAGGCTTCTACAAGGTCGAAGCCGAAAGACTGAGAAACCAGGTAAGACCAGTCGAGCAGAAACACCCACTCGATACCGAGCAGGATGTTGCTGACCATGTCCTGGAACGCATCAAGCGTTTCCCCTATCAAGAGGCAGATCGCCGGCCAGTACCATCCTTGGCACCATCCGGCCCCTCCGTGTCCCCACTGCGAACAACCCGCAAAGCGCCGACTTCGCG
>JBCBUN010000552.1:0-1402 GCA_039818145.1 Pseudomonadota bacterium | reverse complement strand
TCAGATAAACAGTGTCATTGCGCAGCTCGAAGAGATTGCCCAGCAGGTGGAGTCAGCAATTGGCGAGCAGGGCGCTGCTACCAATGAGATTGCCGGCAGCGTTCAGCAGACGGCGACCGGCACCAAGGAAGTCTCCGGCAGCATCGCGAATGTGGCGGCTGAAATTGCTGCCATGGGCGCCATGGCGACGCGTCTTCAGGAAGTGTCGTCCGGGTTGCGTGGCGCCACAAACCAGTTGCGCGACCGGGTACGCGGCACAGTTCAGGATCTGCGTCAGGGCGACCAGGAAACACGTCGCGCAAGCTAGGCATTCGCACCCCGGCATAAAAGTGCCCGCTCGTTCTAAACGGGCGGGCATTTTGCGTTCGGGATTGGTGGGGGTGGGACAGGCCTAGCTGAGCCTCAAGTAATGATCAGCAGTCCGATGCCGATGGCCAGCATGGCGATGCCACCATAGATGTGGCGGATGCAGGCGCTGCTTTCTGGTTTGCGGTCAGCGTGTGACGACGCGGCATCGGCCAAATTCGACTGGTCTTTGCTTGTCTCTACTACGCTCACGTTTCGCTCCCAAATTCTGTGGGCCGGATATCCCCGGACTTAAATGCATGCACCCTGACTGTTTTTGCCGCCTTGTTGGCGCTTGCATACCGTGTTTCGCATACAGCACATGGTGCGTCAACAGGTCCACTTCAAGCGATTTCCTTATTAGAAACCGTAGGTTAGCTAGGGCATTGTGCGCGCATGGTGAACAGGTGATTAATGCGCAGATGACGCAGCGTAAGCCTGACGGGGAGGGTATGTGTGACGACTCGGTTGCCACCCGGTGTCCTGCTACCGGCTGAATGGGTTCAGACGCGGGCGGGACTCAGTCGAAGCGTCTATCTGCCCACCATCTTTATTGCGGTGCTGTGGGGCGCCGTATTCATCTGGGCCACCTTCATCGGCCTGGACCTCGTCGCGCTTCTGGCCGCGGCAGTGGCCGGGATCATCGCGCCGATGCTCGGGCTCTGGACATTCTGGCGGCGGCGCAGCACGTCGCTGCTGCTGACCGATCAGCGGCTGGTTGCCGTGCAGGGTCCCTATCCGCGACGCGTAACCGCCCTGCCACTCAAATCTCTGGACCAGATGCATGTTCGCGCGGCGCGCGGGGTGGTGGGCTTTCGATTTGGAAGCGCCAAATCGGTATTTGCCACGGCATTCTCCGACTCCGGGTTTGCACCTGTTGAAATGCATGATGTCGTCGATGCGGATGCCTTTGTACGAGCAGTCATGTCCGCGGCATCTGTTCATCACCGCCGGTCGTAAGCCCCAGTCTTAAACCTCAGTCGTCAGCTGCAGCCGGCCGGGTAAGAGTCGCACCGGCTGCGCTGCGCGGATCAGGTGAGCGCACGAACGACAAACG
>JBCBUN010000551.1:0-1417 GCA_039818145.1 Pseudomonadota bacterium | reverse complement strand
GCGCTTTATCAGCAATATGAAGACCAGATTGCGGAGAAATGGACAGAGGTGCGTGCAGCCCATGCCGCGCCGGTTGAGCCATCGCAGGATCAATTGATTGATGCCGCATTGCAGGCCGCTGCTGAGTTTGCAGGCCAGCGGGAGCTCTCCGCCACTCTCGATGCGCCAACTGAACCTGCCCCAGAGGGTCGCCCCGCGATGCAGGCTGCCTTCTGCATCGACGTCCGGTCAGAGGTATTCCGCCGCGCGCTGGAAAGCGTTGATCCGGGCATTCAGACGCTTGGTTTTGCGGGCTTCTTCGGCCTGACTGCTTCGCACCATGGCTGTGCATCCGACGTCGCTGAAAAGCGTCTGCCTGTGTTGCTGAACCATGGTGTGACCAGCCACGCAAATGTGGATGCCGCCGTCGATCAAACCGCGCGTTTCAGCGCACGGGCCAAGCGGGCCTGGGGCCGGTTCAAGCTTGCTGCCGTGTCCTCCTTCGCTTTTGTTGAGGCGACAGGCCCCGTCTACATGGGCAAGCTGTTGCGCGATGCGCTGGGCATGGACGCGGCCAAAGGGCCGGACAGCCGTGCGCCGAAGTTGGACGAAAGCTTTGGTCTGGAAGATCGGATTGGGGCTGCGACCTCTATTCTGGGTGCGATGTCGATGACCGAGAACTTCGCGCCCTTGGTTCTGCTCTTTGGTCATGGTGCGAATGTGGTGAACAATCCGCATGCGAGTGCACTGCACTGTGGTGCGTGCGGCGGTTATTCGGGCGAGGTGAATGCGCGGTTGCTAGCCGGTATCCTGAACGACAAGGACGTGCGTGCCGGGCTAGCCGAGAACGGGATCACGATCCCTGATGATACGCTTTTTGTCGGTGGTTTGCATGATACGACGACGGATGAGGTCACGATCTATGAGGTTGACTTCGCAGGGCACAGCCATGGCAGCCACCTGAAGACCGCTCGTGATTGGCTGGCATCTGCAGGCAAGCTGGCGCGGACGGAGCGGGCGTTGCGCCTACCACGGGCAGGGTCCGGTGAGGACGTCTCCAAGCGGAGCCGCGATTGGTCAGAAACACGGCCAGAGTGGGCACTGGCAGGCTGCAAAGCCTTTATCGCCGCCCCACGCACACGCACCAAGGGTAAGGGCCTTGCTGGTCGCGCTTTTCTGCATGATTACGACTGGCTGAAGGATGATGGCTTTGGCGTGCTGGAGCTGATCCTGACCGCCCCTGTGGTCGTCGCAAGCTGGATCAGCCTGCAATACTACGGCTCTGTCGTGGCACCTCAGGTGTTCGGCGCTGGTAACAAGCTTTTGCACAACGTCACTGGTGGGGTCGGGGTTGTTGAAGGCAACGGTGGCGCGCTGCGTGGTGGTTTGCCATGGCAGTCCGTGCATGACGGTGAAGGCTACGCCCATGATCCTCTGC
>JBCBUN010000550.1:0-1439 GCA_039818145.1 Pseudomonadota bacterium | reverse complement strand
GCATCAGGATACGCAGCATCCAGCCGTATGGATGAGAAAAGCGGCGTGTCTCTTGCTGTGTTCTGCGGGAAATCTGATTTGAGGCGGGGTTTAGCCCAAATTGGGCTTGTCTGGTCGCAAGTGTCCCGTTTTGGGGCAGTTGGGTGCGGCTGACAGGCCACAATCGCATCGAAAAACCCTTCCCCAGTCGGGCTTTTTGGCCGGTCTGAACTCTCGTTCATGTTCCAGACAGGCTGGATGTGGTCTCTCGGGACCGAAAGTTAAGGATTTAATTACCTTTCTGGCGCGGACGCCTCAAAGGAATCAGGAAATCGGGGCGTCGTGGCAGCAGTTCATCGCATAAGCATCATCAGTGGTACCCGGCCTGAGATCCTCAAGCTGGCGCCGGTTTATGCCGCGCTGGCGAAACGTCCCGAAATTTTCGCACCAACATGGATCGCAACGGGCCAGCACAGTTCCCTGGCTGATCAGGCTTTTGCTGATTTCGGCGTCAAACCGGACATGACTGTTGAACTCAAGGAAGTGCCCGCAGGCGTGTCGGCTCAAGTCGGCGCCACGGTTGCAGCACTGGCGCCTGCGCTGGCAACGTCTGACCCGGAACTTGTGATTGTTCAAGGCGATACTTCTTCTGCTCTCGCCGGTGCGCTGGCGGCGGCTGCCCGCGGCATCCCCGTAGCCCACGTGGAAGCAGGCCTGCGGTCGTTTGATTTTGACCATCCAAACCCGGAAGAGAGCATTCGGGTCATCATTGCCCGTCTGGCGCAGCTGCATTTTGCGCCCACTGAAAACGCTGCCGCGAACCTGCGTGCGGAGGGATTTGCCAACAGGCGAATCCACGTTACCGGAAATACCGTTGTGGACGCTTTGACGAGCGTTCTGCCGGCATTGCCTGCATGGCCTGAAACGCTTGAGCCGCCTCAGGAAGGCAAACGGCTTGTGCTTGTCACCACCCATCGCCGGGAAAGCTGGGGCGACCAGATCGAGGGCATTGCGCGTGCCGTTGCGTCGATATCGGATGCTGTCCCCGACGCTGAAATCATTTTGCCGGTGCACCCCAACCCTGTTGTGCGGGACCCCCTCGCGGCTGTTCTGGATACACACCCGCGTGTGCGGCTGACGCCCCCGCTTGCCTATGGCGATTTTGTATCCGTGTTGCGCCGTTCGACGCTTGTTTTGACGGACTCAGGTGGTGTGCAGGAGGAAGCTGCCACTTTGGGTGTGCCGACGCTCGTCATGCGCAAAGTCACTGAACGCGTCGAAGCGTTGGATGCCGGTGTTGCGAAGCTCGTGGGTACTGACCGTGCCGATATTGAGAAACTGGCGATCCACTTACTCACTCATGAGACTGACCGCCAGATCATGGAGCAGGGCGGTAACCCGTTTGGTGATGGCAAGGCAGGTGAACGCATTGCTTCATTGCTTGCGCGCGAAGTCGGCGC
>JBCBUN010000549.1:0-1537 GCA_039818145.1 Pseudomonadota bacterium | reverse complement strand
CTGCTGCAGCATGGAGCCGCGGACACCGGCATCGGCATCCATGAAGAACATCTCTTCCAGGTCAGGCCGTTCCTTGAACAGGCGATCGTAAACCAGTGGCGCCGGGTCGCCAGCTTTTTCGACAACAAGTTCCAATGTCCGGGTGATGACGTCACTTTTCGTCATGGTCGCTTCCTCGTCGCTCTTAGCCCGCCTCAACCTACACCACCCTTGGGCCACAACGCCAAAAAACGCTTTGCTGGTGGTTGGTGCAGAAACCGGCAAGACTGACGGCGGGGCAGCCGGAGGGGGAAATCAGGTGATCAAAGTAGGCGGTATCAGCAAAGGAGCCGGGATGGTGTTGCTGTCCCTGCTTTTTCTGCAACCGGACACGCCGGCTTTTGGCTCAGAGGACCTGATCGAGATCGTTGTTGTGGGCGACACCGGCTTCAATGCTGGAGGAGCTAAAGTTTCTGCCCAAGGGGGTTACAAGCATGGCCGGCGCGTTTTCATTGACGACGCGATTGCCGGTATCCGCCACGAATTGCCTGCGAATATATCCCTGGCCAATCTGGAAACGGCGGTGACTGCTAACAATGCCATTGGCGGGACGGCCAAACGGTTTTCATTCCGGACCCATCCTGATGCGATCAAAGGTTTCTTGGCGGCCGGGCTGAACGCGTTTTCCCTCGCAAACAACCATGCGCTTGATTACCGGCAGGCTGGCGCAGGCGACACGCTGCGCCATCTGAATGATCTGCGATCAGAAGGTCTGCTTGCGTTTCCCGGGCTGGGTCGGTCTCGCGCGGACGCAGCGGCGCCGCATATGGTGGACGTTCACGGAACCGCCGTCGCTTTGTCCTCAATCGGCATTGGCGGCTGGGGCATCTCGGCGCCTCAAGGCAAGGCTGGCATGCTTCAGTACCCGGATGATTTTGACTTTGTTCAAAGTGCGCTCCGGGAGACCCCGGCAGATATCCGAATTCTGTCCGTTCACTACGGCAAGGAGTTTCAGCCGGAGACGCCACGTGCAACGCGCCGGCAGTTTCGGCAGGTCATAGGCGGTGACGGCTTCACATTGATTGCCGGGCATCACAAGCATGTGGCCAACGGGATTGAATTGATTGAAACCGGGTCAGGACACTCCGGGCTGATCTTCTATGGGTTGGGAAACTTTCTGCACCTTGGCATGCAGAACATGGGCCGGCATGACCTATGCCACGATTTTGGCCTTCTCGGCCGTATCACCCTGAAGAAGCAGGATAATGGGTCGCTCACTCTTGTGTCCGTGCGCGTGGTGCCCCTCACCGACATGCACATTGCAACAAAACCGCTGCCGCCCGAGACGGCAACAACACGTATTCATGTCGTCAATCACCTTTCGGCTCAGTTGACCGACACGGATGCAGGCGCATTGGGACTGGCATTCACACCACAACCTGACGGCTCAGGATTATGGTGCAATTCTGCTGACAACTCAGGCCACTGCGACGCAGGCGACCCCGCTCCAACGCCCTCAAAAGCCCTTGCAAACGGGATCACAAAGGCCTGCAGTCGG
>JBCBUN010000548.1:0-1544 GCA_039818145.1 Pseudomonadota bacterium | reverse complement strand
GAAGCCGAAGGCAGCGTGGCTGTACTCATAGGCCTGCAGGGCAGAGAACAGGATACCCAGCAGAACGGTACAGATGAGGCCCCATTTGAGACCTTCACGGTCACCCTGCTGGAGAGCATGGTGGGCCCAGGTCACAGTCGTTCCGGAGGTCAGCAACACCAGCGTATTCATCAATGGCAGGTGGAACGGGTCAAAGGTTTCAATGCCTACCGGCGGCCAAACGCCACCTGTTGCCTCGACGCGGGCATACTGCGCCACTTCGCCGGCAAAGAAAGCCACGTCAAAATAGGCCCAGAACCAGGCCACGAAGAACATCACTTCAGACGCAATAAACAGCACCATGCCGTAGCGGTGATGGAGCTGCACAACAGGAGTGTGATGGCCCTGATGCTCTGCTTCCTTGGTGACATCGCGCCACCAGCCAACAAAGGTGTAGAGCACCATGGCGAGGCCGATATAGAAGACCCACGGGCCGGACATGCCCAGCACAGGGTCCGGCTTCATGGCAACAACGCCGCCCAACATCATGACGAAGGCCCCTATGGAGCCGACAAACGGCCACGGGCTTGGGTCTACCAGATGATAATCGTGCTCTTTGGCGTGTGCGTCTGCCATGATGTTCCCCGGATGCTCTTAAAGTCGTATCTGCCCGCAGCCTACATGACTGCGTGTAGGTGTTCCAATTACCCCGCTAGTCAGCGGAGGCCGTGATTTGTGTCGTCGGATTTGCTTTTTCGTAGAATGTGTATGACAGCGTGATGGTCGACACGTCGTCCATATTCGGATCATCAGCAATGGCCGGATCAACGAAGAAGGTCACGGGCATGTCGATGCTTTCACCCGGCATCAGCAGCTGCTCGGTGAAGCAAAAGCACTCCACCTTGGCGAAATACACACCTGCCTTTTGAGGTGTGACGTTGTAAGTCGCGGTGCCGACAATCGGGCGATTGGAGCGGTTTTCAGCGGTGTAGAACGCCAGACCGTCGGCGCCCACATTGATGTCGGTCGTTGTCTGCTGCGGCTTGAAGCCCCAATCGAGGTCGCGGTTGGTGTTGGCATCAAAACGCACGGTGACGACGCGATCAAGAATCACATCGGAAAACTCAGACGTTGCCTGGGTGGTGCCGCCATATCCGGTGACACGGCAGAACAGGTCGTACAGGGGCACGGCCGCGTAGGCCATGCCGACCATGCCGCCAACGATAATGGCGCAAGCCATGACGATCTGCTTTTCGCGCTTTGCGAGTCGGTTGTTTGCAACTGATGCGGTCATCTTTGTCACCTCTTCACTAATAGGTGCGGTCTGCGACGTTACCGCCGAGCCGAACCAAAGTCATTGCGAAGAATAGTCCCACCATAGCGATAAGGCCCAAGGCGACAGCAATGTTGCGGCGGCGCAGGCGGGCCTGCTGCTCCGGGGTGAGCGTCACCGTCGCTGTTTCGGTCGTCTTGTCCTCGTGTTCAGTCATTCTTCGCGTGCCCTATATCCATGGCGCAAAGGCGGCAAAACCCGCCATGCGCTCGATCAAAAGGGACGCGAAAAG
>JBCBUN010000547.1:0-1547 GCA_039818145.1 Pseudomonadota bacterium | reverse complement strand
GTGTCGCCAAAGGAGGCGCAGGCGCAGACTCAAAATGTCTCGCCAGTGAGGGAGAGCGGCGCCCTGACGAACCTGAGGGCGGCGCTGGAAGCCATGAAGCGCCCGGTCGAAGTACATCTGCACACAGACTCCACCTATGTGCGTGACGGCATCACCAAATGGATTCACGCCTGGAAGAAGAATGGCTGGCGCACGGCAGCCAAGAAACCCGTCAAGAATGCGGACCTATGGCAGCGGCTGGAAGAAGCGGCGTCACGCCACACGGTTGAGTGGCATTGGGTCAAGGGCCATGCAGGACATCCGCAGAACGAACGTGCCGATGAACTGGCACGCGGCGGGCTTGAGTCCTATCGTTAGACCATCAACTGGGAGACCAACGGTGGTTTACTCGACACGCGTTTTTGTGGCGCTGATCCTTGTCGGTATGCTTGGCATTAGTCTGAGCATGATGCTCTACACAGTGGTCTCGACGAATGATCTGGAGCTTTCGCTTCGGTACGCCCTAGCCATGTTTTACCCTCCTCTCGGACTATTTGGAGTAGGCCTTTCGCTTCTTGTTGGCATGCCCGCTCACGGCTATCTGTCGATACGAGGCTATACGACGTGGCCCGCATACACCGCTGCAGGTGCGGTCGCTCTTTTTTCGCCGTACCTGTTACTAGCTGGATTGTCGCTTGTTTCAGCTGCCTTTTCGAACAGAGACGACCTTGTCCCGTGGCTACAGGGGATCGCTGCGCTCGGCGGAGTAGGACTACTGATCCTTGCCGTGCCCGGAGGTGTTGCCGGGTTTCTGTTCTGGCTAATAGTCCGGCCAGACAGAACCCCAACATCACTTAAGGGTCAGGAATAGCCCCGCAGAACCAAACTAGAGCTGACCCATCATGGTCTCAGCGCCGGACGCTTTGGCCTCACCAGGGTTTGCTTCCTGATTGAGGGTCTTCACGACGCCGTCTTCCACAAGCATGGAATAGCGCAGAGAGCGGGTGCCCATGCCGAAGCCGGAGCCGTCAAAGTCAAGGCCCATGGCTTTTGTCAGATCGCCATTGCCGTCACCGACCATGGTGATCTTGCCGTCGGCTGACTGCTGCTTGCCCCAGGCATCCATCACGAACGCATCGTTGACGGACAGGCAGATGATGTCGTCAACGCCCTTGGCCTTTATGTCGTCCGCATGCTGAACGAAGCCCGGCAGATGCTGGTTTGAGCATGTCGGTGTGAATGCACCAGGAAGAGCAAAAACCACAACCTTCTTGCCGCCGAAGATGTCACTGGTTGTCAGCGGCGTCGGGCCATTTTCTGACATGACGGTGAGAGTTGCGTCTGGAATGCGATCGCCAACACTGATGGCCATTTGAGGGCTCCCTTGAACTGCGCACTCATGGCGCGCCTGTTGGAAAACGAGATTTGTATCGAGCGGCATTAAAGCCCACAGGCGACCAGAAAGGCCAGCCTAATATGCGGATGTGTCGGTATCCGCATCCGCGTTATGGGATTTGGCAGGCGGCAGGGCGTACTCAAACTGTTGTGCCCATTGAGTGCCATTTGCG
>JBCBUN010000546.1:0-1547 GCA_039818145.1 Pseudomonadota bacterium | reverse complement strand
CAGCCTTTCGCGAAAGGCTGTGTTTCCGTTGTGGTCGGCAATGGCGGATTCGTCGCTCCCGTAGCCAGCCCAGAAATCTTCCCTGTCATCTTCCTTGCTATAGCGATAGCGAGCTACGGCGAACTGACTGAGTGGGGCTTCGAAGTCAGGATCCGCCGAGCGGACAATTGAGTTCTGCCGAGCTTCCAAAGCCGCGATCTGCTGGTCCAGATTTGCCATCTGACCTTCAAGGTTGTCTATCTGGATGTCACCAGCGGAACGGCCATCATCTACGACAGGCAGCGCATTTGGTGTTGTCGGTTGGCGTACGGTGTTTGTCGCATTGGTGCTGTTCTCAATGGCATTCGCCGTCTCTTCAGGAGTTGTCGTGTCAGCATCAGACGCGGCATCTGCCGGTGTGCATCGGACTGTGATGATCGCGTTGCTTCCTGCGGCAGCCTGTATGAAGAATCCGATGCCGGTGACGCCGTCCTCGTTGATGGTGACGGTCACTGTGCCGTTGCCGGTAGTCGTAAGGATGATGGCGGCTCTTGGCTGCACATCGAACACGACATTCAATGGATTGCCGGTTGTGGTCACAACCAGTTTGTCCCCGCGCTCAAGAACGAGAGGCACGTTCTGGCCAAGGACAGTGCCCGCACCCACAACGCGATCCAACGCGCCGCCATTGATTGCCGTGCAGCCTGCTGAGACGGCGAGGGCAGGGGATGGCGCGGCCATGTGGGCGAGAGCTACCAACACAAACACACTTAGCCATCTGCTCACGCTGGCCGCGTTGCGATACATCCCCGATTTCCCCTGTAAATGCGATCTGTTCATCGCAAGACTAGGAAATCGACACGACTTCTCCCTTCATCAATATTCAGTATGAATCCAACAATTTCATTGCCCACCCGAAACGATTAATCGCTTTCCGCGACCTCGTTTCATGGCATAAAGGCCGCGAAAAGTCGGGCATCCCGGCGCATAGTTTTGAGGGTCGCTGTCTTGTCCAAGATGATGACAAATTTTGTGGACGCGCTGCGCGCCGCGGACCTGCAGGTGTCGCCGGCGGAAACGCTTGACGCCATGGAAGCTGCAGACCTTGTGGGGTTTGGCGACCGGGCATTGCTGAAGGACATTCTGGCGCTCTCCCTGGCCAAGACGCCGGAGGAAAAGCAGTCCTTTGATGAGGCATTTGATCGGTTCTTCTCGTTCGAGACGATGGAGAATGCGACGGGGCAGTCTGAGGACGGCGACGAACAGGATCAGCAGGAAGCCGGTGACGGGTCTCAAGACTCCAATGGCGAAGACAGCGGCGACGGCGATGACACTTATGCCGAGGGTGAAGGTGAGGGTGACGCGTCTGAAAGCGCGTCTGCGTCCGGCGGCCAGCCATCAGGTTCGGGTGACGGCGGGGCGACAGACAAGCCTCAGAGCGGCGACCTCAATGACACCGAGTATGAAGATGCCAACCTCAATCAGACATTGATGGAGATGCTCGAGGCCGGCGACCGCACGTCGCTCTCCAGCACTTCTTCCCGCAGGCGCTTGCCTTCGTTCTGCGC
>JBCBUN010000545.1:0-1553 GCA_039818145.1 Pseudomonadota bacterium | reverse complement strand
CGCCCCGATCTGCCAAGCGGCGCAGGAAGGTTGACCAGCTGGATTTGTCTTCCTTGGGGCTCCTCTTGATGCGGCAGACCTCGCGATAGCCGTCGGCCGTGACACATATGGCGACCAACAAGGACACATTGTGCTCCTCACCAGCCTTGGACTGCTTCATCACGATCCCCTCCAGTGCCCAGAAGACTGCTATGCAGCAATCAGCGGAGAAGGGAAGAAAACGAACTGGTGCGCGCCCTCAATCGGTCGCCGCCGGCAGTCATCGATTGCAAGCGCCGCTGATCACCCTTGTTGCTTGAGAAGGTTGGCTGTCCGAGTTGACGCTCGTAGTGACGAGGACGTCAGAGGGATAACGACCTACAAACATAAGCAATTTCTCTCAGGTGGTTCCCTTGGTTGTGTCTGGAGGGTCCGGAGGTGACGGGCCGACCAGCGTCGGCTACGCGATTGAGTTGTAAACTTCTGGGGGGCCGGGCGATCGCGCCGGTTGGAATTGATGGTGACCACCTGAGGAGGGTGATCATTGCGATTCCGGCAGTCTCATAATCATTCCGGGTGGCAAACGCTGGGTTTATCTTGCGACGCTACCAGTGGACTTTCGCAAGGGCTTTGCCGGTCTGTCTTCAGTGGTGCAGACGGTGCTGAGACTGATACCTGAATAGGCCATGGCAGTGCTTGGCAATGTCGCTCGGACCATTGGCGCAACATGGCTCGCTTCAGGAGGCTTGTAGGGCATTTCGACACGGCCTGTTGATGACCTTAATAAAGAAATGGGCATGTCAGAAGTTTCCAAGATCCAAATCTCGCGGCTCTGCGGAGAGGCTGACGGGCGGGTGACCGCGTTCCTGGGAAGGCCACTGGAGGGGGCGATCCGCATGACTTCGCTACACTGCAGCGAAGTCCTATGCAGCTTGGCGCATCGGGGCCTGCGCGGTTTGTTGATCATCACAGACGAGCACAAATGGCCGAAGGCCGCGGTCGCCAAAGTCATAGGCGCAACATCGTCCACCGGACGGACACTTCGGTTGCGCCGACCACGCCTCACTGTCTAGTGACGGCTAATAGCTGCCTGCGCGTGTGTCTTTCCGGCTCCCGGCACGTTCGTAATTGCCGGCACCGCTGAGTCGATTAGCTTGAGCTTCAAGCATCGCTTTTAGGGTGTCCTCTAAGGTGCTGCGCACCATCTCGCCAAGGTGGTCACGTATCCGAGCAGCATCGATCTCTATCACTTGCCCCATCCGTTCGGGCGCCTCGGTCTCATCCGTTCCCTGCTCCACACAGCAAGTCTGGAAGGAGCCTCCGTCACGGCCAAATGTGCCAAAGACTTTGTAAGTTATCGGCCATACGGCGAGCCGCCCGCAACAATCTGCCAGGGTGTTTCAAACCAGTGTTCCTCAAGGTTTGGGCCATCGCCTATCCGGTCGATCACGGCAAAAAGCCCCGGCTCCGCAAGTGGGGTCAGAACGCCGTGCCAGGTGCCCCGATGAAAGTTTATCGCCATGCCTGAAGCAGTGAGAAATGCCCAAGGTATGCCTGGTGCGTCGCCTGCGTCC
>JBCBUN010000544.1:0-1563 GCA_039818145.1 Pseudomonadota bacterium | reverse complement strand
TTTTGGTCGCACCCAGATCATTCGAGCTGCCTTGTCGTCGCGCACTTCAACAGCAGACAGATAGGTCTTGGTCTTGAAGACAGGTGTGAAATCCCACCCGGTCAACGCATCGGGGTCACTCGGCGCATCAGGATGAGGCTCCATGCCGGGCACCGGAACATCATTCAAAAATGCCATGCTGACTTTGGATCGCAGCTTGCCGCCGGCAATAAGACTGTTCTCCACGACCGTCAGCCGCGCCCCTTCGCGCACGATTTCCGTTTGGGTCTCGAACGCCTCAAGGGGAGCGGGCCGCACCAGATAGGCAGTTGCGGAGACGGGCTGGCCCCATCCCTTGTCGATGCCCATGGCCTCAAGTTCGCTGGTCAGCAGGCCGGATACAACGCCACCATGCAGGCCGCCAAAGGGTCCCATGGCGTGGTCTGTCGGCCGCCACGTATCACCCGCACGCTCAACAACGGGGCCATTGGTTTTCTCAGTAGAATTGGTCATGTCCGCCCGAGCCTCATTCAAAAAGGGCCGGAATTCGGCCAAATCGATGGGCGGAAGGTGGGTTCAAAAACAAAACGCGTCAAGGTAGAATTATGCAAATCAGGGTGTGAAATGCTGCACGTTGCCAGACCCGCCCGGATCCCTTTGCCCACGTGCTGGAGCCAACAAAAATGCGCTGGAACGACCTGCCAAAAGTCTCCTGTTCCGTTGCCCGGACCATGTCCGTCATTGGCGACAGATGGACCATGCTTGTTTTGCGCGATCTGTTCCTTGGCATCCGCCGCTTTGAGGATTTCGAGAAGCGCCTGGGCATCGCGCGCCCGGTTCTGTCACAACGGCTGAAGAAGCTTGTGGAAGAAGGCGTACTCGACAGAGTCCGATATGAAGAGCGCCCGGCGCGGTATGAATATCGCCTCACCCCAAAAGGTCGTGACCTCTACCCGATCATTATCACGCTCACCAATTGGGGTGACAAGCACATGGCGGGGGACGCAGGCCCACCCGTCGTAACGCGCCACAAGCCATGCGGCGGCTTCATTACGCCACAACTGACATGCCCTGATTGCGGTGAGCCCATTCAGGCAAAAGACATGCAGGCAGTTCCGGGTCCCGGCGCTGAGGCAACCGAGCATCAGCCTGCTTCTACAAAGCAAGCCTAACGGCAGCGTCCTGAGCCGGGCATCAACACCGCGGCAAATTGAGATGTCTTGTAGTCATCCGGCAGGAAGGCATGACCATGCGGCAGCCGGTAGGCTTCAACGCTTGCCTCATCCGGCAGGCCTGAGAGTTCTGCATAGCTGAGCGCAGATGCCGGAACCACGACAGTCGCATCCCTTTCGCCACCCCGCCATACGATGAGGCATTGCCCCGCGTCGGATGAGCCAGCGTTACGTGTTGGTGGATCGTAATAACCGTAATTGAGAGCAACCACGCGAGCCGCTGGAAAATGCGTCCGCATATTGCCGGCAATGTGCTCATCCCCGGCCAGAATGGTACCGCTGGAAAAACCTAAGCCCTGCACTTTGTCTGCAAGGTCTGCATACGGAACTTCGAGACGACACTTCCCGCAGG
>JBCBUN010000543.1:0-1578 GCA_039818145.1 Pseudomonadota bacterium | reverse complement strand
CTTCTTCAACAACATTGAATGTGGCGGTTGCCACACACGCGGGACCGCGCCTGGGGTAGTTCCCCGCGCGGAAAGTGATTTGTCCGGGCGATTGTCTCAACCCGGATGGGTTTAAGGCAACATATTGACCGGTCAGCGCCAATAGCACATCCGAAATAGCGGCTATGCATGAAGCCCATGCGTTTGCGTATCTGCAAAATGGGCACATGGCGTCCAGAACGCGCGGCACTCTAGCAAAATCTTGAGGCCCGCTGGAACCCACCTTGGGGGTTACAGGTAACCTGTTGATTTCAGGTAGTTGTAGGCCTCAAGGACGCTACGGAAACGGTCCTCTGTAGACCGATCACCCCCATTGGCATCAGGATGATGCTTTTTGACCAACCGCTTGTACTTAGCCTTGATCTCGTTCGGAGTGGCCTCTCCGTCAAGGCCTAGCGTCGCAAGCGCCTTGCCTTCTTTGGGGCGAAGTCTGCGGCGGGCCTTGCCGTCGGTCTTCGTGGTGCCGCCATCGACGGCGAAGCCGTGGGGGTCATATACCGTCGGATCGGCCTCTGATCCGACAAAGCCAAACTTGCTTGCCGCAGCCGCACCCCGGTTGGAGCCGATACTCCAGGTGGGGCGGTGGCCAGTAGAAGCTTCTTTCTGGAAGCGGCGGACGTCTGCGTCGGACATACCTTCAAAGTAGTTCCAGGATTTGTTGAATTCCTTGATGTGCTCGGCGCACAGCCAGCGATAGCGACGGGCATCGCCCGTTGAGGCTTTATCCGTCGGGGCTTTGTGCTTGCCTTCCTTGTCGCAGTTCGGCCATGCGCAGTCGTGCTTGCGTGCACGCCTGGCGGCCGCGGCCTCCTCGGCGGCATTGCGCGAGCGAGGCGGCACCTTGACGAAGTCTTTGTATTTGTCCCAGGAACTCATGATCTGATTATGTAAACCCATTGGTCAGGAAACAACCCACCCCAGGGGACAGGCGTTATGAGTGTTGCAGAAACCATCCAGCAAAAGCTGAACAATGCGCTTTCACCAACCCGGCTGGATATCACAGATGACACTGCGCGGCACGCAGGTCATTCCGGCGCTGCTCAGGCGGGCGAATCGCATTTTAAGGTAACCGTCGTGTCTGACGCTTTTGAGGGCAAGTCCCGCATCGAGCGTCACATGTTGGTGAATGAAGCACTGGCGGAAGAATTGCGCGGTCCCATCCATATGCTTCAGATCAAGGCGATTACGCCCGCTGAAGAGTGGCAATAGCCTTTATTCAGCAACCTGCGCCTTGCGTGGCGGGGTGATCTTGATCGCCGTCACCTGATTGCGATGGCGGCGCAGCACCTGAAATTTGTAGCCATAAAACGAAAATGTCTGGCCGACTTCCGGAATCGTCTGGGCTTCGTGGATGACGAGGCCGGCCACAGTGATGGCTTCCTCTTCCGGCAATTCCCAATCCAGGGCGCGGTTGAGATCGCGCACCGCCAGGGTGCCGTCCACATTGCAGGTGCCGTCCGGCTGCGGACGCAAACCTTTGACCTCAACATCGTGCTCATCGGAAATTTCGCCGACGATTTCCTCGATGATGTCTTCGAG
>JBCBUN010000542.1:0-1582 GCA_039818145.1 Pseudomonadota bacterium | reverse complement strand
CACCATCGAATTCAACATGTGGTTTGACCTGCTGTTGCCGACAGTTGAGAAACTGGGCATGCCGATCCCGCTCGGCGGCACATCCACCCACTTTCGAATGAACGCTCTTCGGGATGTCGGGGCCTGGGATCCGTACAACGTTACCGAAGACGCAGACCTCGGCATCCGACTGGCACAGAAGGGATATCGCTGCGCCATTCTGGATTCAGTTACCTATGAAGAAGCCAATTGCGAAATGGGCAACTGGCTTCGACAGCGGTCACGGTGGCTGAAGGGCTATGCGCAGACGTGGCTGGTGCACATGCGCAGGCCTGTGGACCTGTTTTACAAGCTGGGTCCAATGGGCTTTCTGGGGTTTCAGTTGTTGATCGGCGGATCGATTGTATCCGCCCTCATGCATCCGCTGGTCTGGATGTTTGCTGCAGCAGGCATCGCGCTGAACGGGTCGGCGCTCGCCTACTTCACCTCGCCGGGCGTACCTGCGCTGATGATCCTGTTCAACGGTATATTGCTTGGCGGCGGATACATCGTGTCCGTATGTGCCGGCATCGCAGCCGTTCAGCGCCGCGATGCGCAACACCTCGTGCCGCATACCTTCCTGATGGTGTTTTATTGGCCCCTTCTCTCGATGGGGGCCTATCTTGCCATATGGCAACTCTTCACGCGGCCGTCCTATTGGGAAAAAACCCATCACGCCATAAGCAAGGCCAGCCGCGCCCAACTGGCGCAGCTGGCCCATCGTCGTAAGGGTCCAGACCTCTAGGAGTGACGACTAATAAAGACCAAGGTTCTGCAAGGTTGATGGTCCTGCAACACCATCCTGCTTGATGCCTTCGGCCGCCTGGAACTCATCCACAGCCGCCTCGAGATCATTGGTGTATTTGCCGTCGATAGGTCCGGTCCAGAAGCCCTTGTCGGTCAATGCCGTCTGCAGACGTTCAACTTCAAGACCTTCGTCACCCACCTGCAGCTGGTAGCCGGACCGCTTGCCTGACTTTGCCTGATAGAGCCGCTGCTTGCTGCTCTTGAGATAGGCACTCCGCTCGGCCGGGGCCGCCGCAACGCTCATCTGTTCACGCTCGACAGTCAGGGCTTCGAGCTTTGCACTCAGGCGGCCATCGTCCATGTCGGCTGCCTGCGTTTTCACGCGGGCGGACAGCTCTTCGAGCAGACCATCAGCGCGGGCCGTATCACCTGCTTCGTAGGCGGCAACAGCAGCAAGCTGCGTGCGTTCTGCATCAAACAATGCTGCTTCCACCACCACGTCTTGGTTGCGGGCCTTGTTGACGGCGGATGCGTCCTTGCTGGTCTTGATTGACAGGGGAACAACTGTGACCTGCTCTTCGCCGGAACGTGCGTCCGTGTAGGCCATTTCCAGATCACCAAGTGCGACGCTGGCGGTATCCGTGCCGGCGACATCAACCTTGAGCATGATGCGCTGTGTCTCGCCGGCGAACATGTCACCGACCGACACATCTTCCGGTGTGTCGCTTTCAAGGGATATGACATCAATGCTGGTGATGGCACCTGATCCATTCAGGCGCAGCTTGATATCCCGTGCTGTCGTACGCACCAGCGTTGA
>JBCBUN010000541.1:0-1584 GCA_039818145.1 Pseudomonadota bacterium | reverse complement strand
GGCACCCCCGACGATGCCGAGCTGGCGCTGCTGGAGCCTTTCCGCGGCCAGATACCTGACAGTGTTTTCGACGAGGTCTATGTACCGCCGGTGTCAAATGCGTCAGGGCAGGACCGCCGTCAGTTGAAGATCGCCCGTGACCTGCTGGCTGAGGCCGGGTGGGACGTGCGCGACGGAGTTCTCAAAAATGCCTCTGGCGAACCGTTTACACTCGAATTCCTGAGCGACACGCCGACCTTCGAGCGTGTCCTGCAGCCCTTTATCAAAAATCTGGCCTTGTTGGGGATCGACGCCAAGATCCGCCTCGTGGACGCGGCACAGTTTGAAGAGCGGCTGAAGGATTTTGATTTCGACATCATCACCCGCCGCTTCTCCATGCGCGAAACACCTGGTGTCGAGTTGCGTGCTTTCATGGGCTCAGAAGCAGCTGCACAAGAGGGGAGCCGCAACCTGGCCGGTATCTCCAGCCCGGCGATTGATGCGCTGATCGACAAGGTGACAGAAGCAACATCCCGTGAGGACCTGGTGACGGCGGCCCAAGCACTCGACCGTGTACTGCGGGCCGGCCATTACTGGATTCCCCAATGGTACAAGGCTGAGCACAATCTGGCCGTGTGGGACAAGTTCGCCCAACCCGAAATCAAGCCGAAATATCACCGGGGTGTCATTCGCCTG
This sequence comes from Pseudomonadota bacterium, assembly GCA_039818145.1. Taxonomy (GTDB): domain Bacteria; phylum Pseudomonadota; class Alphaproteobacteria; order CGMCC-115125; family CGMCC-115125; genus Pyruvatibacter. The sequence goes on along the minus strand of JBCBUN010000541.1, from coordinate 909 downwards.
TGGTGGGTCGATGCTGAAAAGGAAGCTGCCCTTAACCAGTAGGGAATATGTTTCAGACCGTGACTGATTCGGGCACACTGCGATTCGCCCGCACTGACCACCCACATGTCTTCACCGACCTGGATTTCAAAACCCCGCCCGATGGCCGCCTATATCATCAGACGACTGCTGCTCATGGTGCCGACCATTCTCGGCATCCTGCTCGTGGCCTTTGCCATTGTGCAGTTCGCCCCCGGTGGGCCGATTGAACGCATTATTGCGCAACTCCAGGGCAACGACGTTTCAGCAACAGCGCGCATCGGTGGATCTCCCGGCGGTGACCTTGGTGCCGGTGCCCAGTCTGCTGGCGGTGATGCAGGCGCCACAGCCAAATATCGCGGCGCTCAGGGGTTGGACCCGGAGTTTATCGCCGATCTCGAGCGCCAGTTCGGCTTCGACCAGCCAGTACACATACGATTTGCAAACATGGTCTGGGACTATGTGCGCTTTGACTTTGGCGAAAGCTATTTCAGGGACGTGAAGGTCCTCGACCTGATTGCTGAAAAACTGCCCGTCTCCATCTCGCTTGGCCTGTGGACGATGTTCATCGCTTATGGGGTGTCCATTCCCCTGGGTGTGGCAAAGGCCGTGCGTGATGGCACGTCATTCGATGTATGGACGTCTGCCGTAATCATTGTCGGCTACGCGATACCGGGCTTCCTGCTTGCTGTGCTGCTGATCGTGGTGTTTGCCGGCGGCAGTTACTTTGATCTGTTTCCACTAAGAGGGCTTACATCGGACAATTTCGATGAGCTCTCCCTGTTTGGAAAAGTCACCGACTATCTCTGGCACATCATCCTGCCGGTCACGTCCATGGTCTTGGCCGGCTTTGCGACCACAACCCTGCTGACCAAGAACTCATTCCTGGAT
>JBCBUN010000540.1:0-1587 GCA_039818145.1 Pseudomonadota bacterium | reverse complement strand
GCAGCTGAGAAGAAAGTCCGTGATGCGTGCGGATGTGCCGTCCAACTGGAGACCAACAATGCCCGTCAAGCCATAGTCGCCAAACTTGTCTGATACGCGGAATGTCAAGATGGTGTGGCCGGGATGATCCGCCCATGCTGATAGCTCTTCGGCTGTCATGCGGCGGGTGGCCATGTTCATCTGGTTGGTTTTGTTGAAGAGCTGCGCGGACCGCGTCAGATTGGCAGGCGCGAGCGGCGTTGCTTCAACCTGAACGCCGAGATCTGCAAGCCAGTCTTTATGAGATGTGCTGAGGGTGGAAGTTGCCTGTGCGCGTTTGCGTTCCGCTGCATAGAGATTTGCCCGCGCGCGATCTTCTTCGGTGATGGACACCGTGTCGAAGCAGTCAAGGGCATCGAGGGTTGCTGCAGCGCTGGTGACGTCTGTCGGCCAGTCAGGAACGAGAATTCCCGGCAGTGCTTCAGATACAAGGCTGCGCTCGGCCGGATTGTCGTCAATGAAGACGGCGGCATCGACGCCCAGTTTCAGCTCTTCGAGAAGGTCTGCAATGTTGCTGGCCTTGTCCTGCCAGTTGATGCGCCATCCCGCAAAGTCTTCAAGGCGCAGTGCCATGTCCGGGTGGTTGCGGATAGCGTCCAGCGCAACGGCTTCGTCGTTCTTGGATGCAATTGCCAGAATGACACCGCGATTGGTCAGGGCTTTGACGCGCTGCTGAAATGCGAGAAAGGCTTCGCCCTTGATGCTGTGGCCCCCAAGGGCGACTTCCTGCCATCCAGCTTCACCAACGACGCCTCCCCACAAGGTGTCATCGAGATCAAGGATCAGGATTTTCCGGGTGTGACCGGCGCACGCGGCTCGGGTGGCGATGATATCAGCGGCGGCTGCCTGAAAGACTCTTGTGGCGAAAGGCACTTTGGCGGCTGCCCACAACTTTGGGCTCCATGCGGCATCGCCGCCGGCTGCTGAAATCCAGCGATCCGTGTCCAGAAGATAGACGTTGGACATGGCAGCCAGACTGTCGGCAAGCCGCAGGTTCATGCGCATGAGCAGATAGCGCAGGCCAACATTGGGACTGTTGTCCAGTGGGCCCATGCGCCGTGCAGCGGCGGGGGTGGTCCAGTTGGCGACCATGACCGTGCGGCACTGACCGGCGGCAGCAGCGATCAGTCCGGCAAAGGCGTCGACCTCGGCCAGCACCTTTTCTTCGTCATAAGGCTTGAAGGTGAGAGCGTCCTTGAAAGCAGCGACGGCACCCTGCGGCTGCGTCCATACAACGAGGTCGCCGTCTGTCTGGGCAGCTGAGGCGACAGTTGCCAGGGCCTCGTGTGGCCTGCCGAATGGAGCAGACTGTGCAGAAAGGTGAGGGGCACCGGCCGTCAGGGTGCGTGCCAGAGTATCGGCATTGAAATCGGAAATCAGCGTGATGCTGACCGGCTGAGATGCCTGTGAGGTCATGCCATCTGCTCTGATGTCTTATGCAGCCCTGGCTGCGTAGTCTGCCAAGGCGGCGGGAGTTGCGTAGGGGCCTTCGGCTTCGCCCAGCAGCTCTTCGTCGAGGAGTTGTGGCGCACTGCCTTGGCCGCGCGC
>JBCBUN010000539.1:0-1596 GCA_039818145.1 Pseudomonadota bacterium | reverse complement strand
TACGGGAGGAGGTGACATCACCTCTCCCTTGATAGCCCTTAGAAGCCTTCCGTCTGGTCGAGACGCTTGAGAAGTCTTTAGGTCGCTCGGCACGTCACTCTTCCAAACTATGATTCTTACTTAAATAGATGAGGATAGTAGGAGGCAGGGAAAACGGGGATTGTGGCGCTGTCCCGATCTCGCCCAGAGATATAAACCGGTTCGCACCTCGACCCATAGGCCATGCAGAAAAGACCTGTGGGCAAATGCACCAATGCCAGTGACAGTAGGCGAAAGGAAAATGGGGAAAACAGGATCAAGTGACGCAGGCGCCCGGACTTACCCCCATAATCCCCGTGTTCAGATCAGACCTGGACCGTGATCATCCACAGACTCATGGATTTGCCGTTAACACTTCATTAACCCTTGTGATTCACAGGCCCCCGGTCGAAACCCGAATCTATCCCCACAAGCGCGGCGTCACACATGGCTTATCCCGAGGCTCAATTCCGTCGACAAGAGCCTCATCACCTTCTTCTATACGCGCCACAAACCGGACCGGACCATTGCCAGCAATGCCCCGGAGCGGTAACCACGACTTTCTTCTGTCCTGCAAAGGCCCACCCGCGTGACTGCACCCAGCGATAGCAAGTCGTTCTTTCATCTGCATCTCGTGTCTGATTCAACAGGCGAGACGCTGAATGCTGTGGCGAAGGCAGCCGTTGCCCAGTTTGAGATGGTGCACCCGGTCGAGCACATCTATGCCCTGGTCCGCGGGCCGCGCCAGCTGGACCGAGTCCTGCGCCAGATTGAATCGTCGCCGGGCATCGTCATGTTCACCATGGTCAACGACAAGCTGCGCCGGGAACTGGAAACCCGCTGCCGCGAGCTGCAGATCCCCTGCATTGCTGTGCTTGATCCCGTGATGCAGGTACTTGGTGCCTATCTTGGAACCGAACGCACGGAAAAGCCCGGGTCCCAGCACACATTGGACGCGGAATATTTCAGCCGCATCGAGGCCCTGAACTACACAATGGCCCACGATGATGGCCAGAACCTGGACAACCTCGAAGAAGCCGACATCGTATTGGTGGGCGTCAGCCGCACGTCGAAAACACCAACCTGCATGTATCTGGCAAACCGAGGCATCAAGGCCGCGAATTACCCTCTGGTGCCTGAAGTGCCCGTCCCGCCGCAAATCGAAGCACTTGAATCCCCACTGGTTGTTGGTCTGGTCGCGTCGCCGGAACGGTTGATGCAGATCCGCCGGCAGCGTCTCCTGTCTCTCAAGGAAGATTCGCAAACGGACTATGTCGACCTTGATCTCATCCGCAGTGAAGTAACCGCCGCCCGCCGGCTATACGCTCGCCATGGCTGGCCCATCATCGACGTGAGCCGCCGCTCCATCGAAGAAACAGCCGCCGCCATTCTCAATCTACACACCGAACGCCTGGCCCCATCTGACTAGAATGTCTGATTAGGCCGTCTGATTTGTGAGTACCGAATGTCTTCAACACCCCCAACCATTATTCTTGCTTCCGGTTCAGCCGTGCGCGCCAATCTCATGCGCGGTGCCCATATCCCGTTTGAAGTCGTGCCGGCCGACATCGACGAAAG
>JBCBUN010000538.1:0-1601 GCA_039818145.1 Pseudomonadota bacterium | reverse complement strand
CCTGACCGAAGACTACCCCATGGCCGAGCACTACAATTACGCCCGTTGGTGTCGTCAGGCGGACGGGCCCGACCAGGTGCATCTGATGACGCTCGGCAAGATGGTGATTGAGCGGTTCGGCAGCTGACGTGCAGATGGGCCGGGGTTAGGCAGCCTTGACCTGAACCTGCGTTGGGCGCTTGCCGTCAGGGCCATAAAGATTGACCTTCAGGCTTGAGATGGCGTGCACCAGCGCGTTGGGGGCGACCTTCTGGTGGCCGGTCCAGGTGATGTTGGGGAACCGGTCGAAGATGCGCTCATAGGACAGGCGCAGCTGCATCTGCGCGATGCGGCTGCCGAGGCACTTGTGGACGCCGTGGCCAAAAGCCAGGTGCTTGTCCACATTGTCCCGCATCATGTCGAAGCGGTCCGGGTCCGGGAAGACGCTGGGGTCGCGGTTGGCGGCGCCGTACCACAACACCACCTTTTCATCCTTGCTGATGCGCTGTCCGTTGAGCTCTGTGTCTTCAACGGCCGTGCGGCGCATGTGGCGCACGGGCGAAATCATGCGCAGGGCTTCCTGCGACATGCGCGGAATGAGCGAAGTGTCGTCAAGCACCATCTGGCGCTGGTCGGGAAACTCGGTCATCAGGCGGATGGTGCCTGACAGGGAATTGCGGCTGGTGTCATTGCCGGCAAAGATGATCAGCAGCCAGGACCCATCGAGAAACTCCTGCGGCAGTTCTTCGTCAGAGAGTTTGGTCTTGGCGATGGCCGTCAGCAGATCTTCGCGCGGGTTGGCGCGACGGTCCGCCATGATGGCCTCCCCATAGGCGAACATGTCTTCAACCGCCTTGAAAAAGCGGAAAGGGAACAGCGGTTCCTTGATGATGACCTGCCAGGGGTTGGTGAGGTACTGGCTGGCGAGTTCCAGATAGTGCATCCAGTGGGCGATCTTGGGACGGTCTTCCTCATCCACGCCCAGCATTTCACACAGGGTGAAGAGCGGCAGCTGCTCGGAGAATACCGGCACCATGTCCACCTCCGGTCCCTTGCTTTCCATGTCGTCCAGCAGGGAGTCGATCTTGGCACCTACCTTGTCGCGCAGGGTTGCCACATAGGCAGGCGCGAAAAAGTCCATCTGCTGGATGCGCATTTCCATGTGGCGGGGCGCATCAAGGTTGATGAGCGCGTTCAAGGCAGCGGAGACGAGCTTCTCAGGTTTCCATTTGTCCTTCGGCGCGACACCAAGATTGATGCTGCCACGCTCGGAGGAAAACACGGTGGGAGCCAGTTCAACGGCCTTGAGGTCGTCGTAGCGGCTTACAGACCAGAAGCCGTCGCCGCCCTTGCGAATTTCCGACCACATGACCGGGGCGCTCTCGCGCATGTTCTTGTAGAACTCATGCGGGTGGCCCTGGGTCCAGGATGCGGGGTTCCACAGCTCGAATTCCTTGAGCTCGGGATAGACCGCATCAAAAGTAGGGCGTTGCCGGTTGCTGTCGGTGAGAATGTCGTCGCTGACAAGTCGCATGATGTGTCTGGTCCGCCCTGGCGATTTGGATTCTGAATTGATGAAAAATATAGGTCGGCGTGTGGACCTAGGCCAGCGGATTAGACAG
>JBCBUN010000537.1:0-1608 GCA_039818145.1 Pseudomonadota bacterium | reverse complement strand
CTCAAGCGTCATATCCGCTATCAGCACAAGATCCTGTCCGCCAACTGGTCGGACGCAGACAATCTGTGGACCATCCACGCCACGCGCACCGACACGAATGAAGATCTGGTCTTTACCTGCGGCTTCCTGTGGATGTGCCAGGGCTACTACCGCCATTCGGAAGGCTACACGCCGGACTGGCCGGACATGGACAAGTTCAAGGGCGACATCATTCACCCGCAGACCTGGCCGGAAAACTACGACTACAAGGGCAAAAAGGTCGTCGTCATCGGCTCCGGCGCCACAACGGCCACAATCGTGCCTGCCATGGCACCCGACTGCGAGCACATCACCGTGCTGCAGCGCTCGCCCACCTATTTCGTGCCCGGCCGAAACGAAAACGAAGTCGCGGACATGCTGCGTCTATTGGAAATCGACGAAGAATGGATTCACGAAATGACCCGCAAGGCCGTTCTCTATAATCAGGCGGAATTGACACGGCGGTCTTTTGAAGAGCCCGACGTCGTGAAGCAGGAACTGATCGACGGTGTGAAAGAACTGCTGCCCGAAGGCTATGACGTGGAGAAACACTTCACGCCGAAATACCGCCCCTGGCGTCAGCGCGTGGCCTTTGTGCCCGACGGTGATCTCTTCGCAGGCATCAAGGCCGGCAAGGCAAGCATGGTGACCGACGAGATTGAGCGCTTCACCGAAAAAGGCATCCTTCTCAAGTCAGGCGAAGAGCTTGAAGCAGACATCATTGTCACCGCCACAGGCTTCAACCTGTGTGCGCTGGGAGACATTGCGTTTTCCCGCAACGGCGAGGACATCAAGTTTAATGAGACGGTCACCTATCGCGGCATGATGTTCACCGGCATGCCCAACATGGTGTGGGTGTTCGGATACTTCCGTGCCAGTTGGACATTGCGCGTCGACATGGTGGCCGATTTTGTCTGTCGCCTGTTGAAGAAGATGCAGCAGAACGGTGCAAAAAGGGTCGAGGTGGCGCTCAGGCCGGAAGACAAGGACATGCCGATCCTCGACTGGATCGACACCGAGAACTTCAACCCCGGCTACATCATGCGCAACATGCACCTCTTGCCCAAACGCGGCGACAAACCCGAATGGCAGCACAACCAGGATTACTGGACCGAGCGCAAGGAGTTCCCGGACATCGACCTGGATGACGCAGCTTTCGTCTACACCCGGGCAGATCAGATACCAGACGTCGCCTGACGCCCTATCGGGATCAATCCGGAACGTGGTACTCACTCGGCCAGCCCGCACGAGCGGGCTGATGGTCCAACCGAGTGATTGCTGCTGCTTATGTCTGACGTTCCTAGCCACCACTTCTTCGACGCAACCGATGCCCGAATTTCCTATTGGGAATGGGGCGATCCCGCCGGTCAGCCGATCCTGCTGATCCATGCGACCGGTTTTCATGCGCGCGTGTGGGATGAAACCATTGCGCGCCTTCCCAAGAGCTACCGCATTATCTCCGTTGATATGCGCGGCCACGGTCAAAGCGAGAAAAAAGGCCTGCTGCTCGACTGGTCACTCGTTGCAAAGGATGTGGGAGAACTGGTTGACCACCTCGCCCTGACAAACGTCATCGGGGCGGGGCATTCC
>JBCBUN010000536.1:0-1612 GCA_039818145.1 Pseudomonadota bacterium | reverse complement strand
CGACGCCTGCGGCCTTGGCACGCTTGTCGAGTTCCTCTGAGTCACCCAGCAGCGTTTCATGGTCGCCGACCTGAATCAGAAGCGGCGGCAGGCCCTTGAGGTCTGCAAAAAGCGGTGACACGCGCGGGTCATCATTTGGCAGGTCGCCGCGATAGTGGTCAGCCATCTGAAGCAGGCCATCCTTCTGCACCATCGGGTCCACGTCTGCACGGCTGACAAGCGTTGGGGAGTTGCCGGTGAGGTCCACCCACGGCGAGATCGGTGCTGCGGCAGCGGGGAGCGCAATGCCCTTGTCGCGCAGGGCAACCAGCGTTGCCATGGTGAGGCCGCCGCCGGCGCTGTCGCCGGAGATTGCGATGTTGGCTGCGTCATAGCCCTGGTCGAGCAGAAACTGATAGGCCGCAACCGCATCATCAATCGCGGCAGGGCACGCATGCTCCGGCCCCATGCGGTAGTCGATGACCAGCAGCTTTGAGTTCGTTTCACCCGCGATGGCCGCAGCCAGAGAGCGGTGTGTGACAGGCGAGCCTATGACGTAGCCGCCGCCATGCAGATACAGCACCGCGTGTTTGTCAGAGGCGCCAGGCATGGACACCCATTCGCCGGGCACACCATTGGCAGTTACCGGTTCAATGATGGCGCCTTCTGCGACCGGGAAGGCTGCCGTTGCGGCCACCATGCCTTCGCGCTGTTCCTGAACCGTCCGCTCGCCTTCCGCGATGGGGGCTGCCGCCAAGAGTTCCAGAACCTGTTTCAGACCTTCACTGGCCATGATGCGTCTCCCGTATTGCTGTTTTTCGCTGTTTTCATGTGTGTTGTTGGGAGCAACCTTAGCGGACACAAATGCCCAGACACAAATGCAATGCGCAACACACAGAATCGACATTTAAAGTCGCCGAAATCGCTCGAACACAGGTCAAGTGGTTCCCATATATTGGGTGCATCAAGACCGAAACTCAAAAGGAGATGCAGACGACCAGAAGCACAGGCGGGCTATCGGGCAAGCCAGGTGCGTATATAGGAGGGAAATATATGTCTTACGTTTCACTTACGCTTGCACCCCGTGAAGTTATCCTAGCGAGGGGGCGGTTCCATTGGACATATAGTTTCATTTCCTGGGCCTGGCTTTTGCTGGCCGGTTGGCTGCTCATCGGTATCGCGGTGTTTTTCTCCCGCCAGATGCGCAAATGGACGACGGAACTCGTCGTCACCAACCGACGCTTCATCTACAAGCGCGGCTTCATCTCGCGGCGCACGGATGAGTTCAACGCAGCGCGCATTCACGCCATCACCCTGGAGCAAAGTCTTCTGGGCCGTGTGCTTGGCTACGGCACCCTCAACATCCGCGGTGAGGACATTGGCGACTTCGGCCTGCCGGCCATCGCGAGACCGATCGAGTTCCGCAAGGCTCTGATCGAGAGCCTGGATGTGTCCATCGAAGAACCGCTGTTGCTGACAGAAGACGACAGGCCGGCGCCGGTGGCGGCGGCCTAGTCAGCCTCGGCGCGGCGCGGGAAGGCCATCCACAGGGTCAGCAAGAAAACGCTGCCTGAGATGATTAGTGTAACACCGAGAATAGAAGCCACCACTTCCATCGGCTCCGCACTTTGCG
>JBCBUN010000535.1:0-1624 GCA_039818145.1 Pseudomonadota bacterium | reverse complement strand
GGTTGGCAAAACGACCGCGCGCAATATCTCTAAGACCAGCGCTGAACATGTTGTGAGTGAATGCCCTCTGGCACTGAAGCACATCATGCAGGAAATGGATGAGCTTGGTCTCATAGACGAAAGCAAGCCGCAGCCATCATCAGCGCATCCGATTGAGTTGATTGCCCAGGCATACGGACTTTAGGCCAGACCCTGGTCCGCAGACTGCCGGCACACGTTTGAGTAAAGGACGGAAATGACCGCAATGCCCAACCCCAGCGAAATCACCCGCGCCGACATCATGTCCATCGAGGACTATGCAAAGGAACGTGCGGAGCGCCGCAAGGCCATGATGCCCGTCAAGCGCGAGCGCCGCATCGAAGTGGGTCCGCACGCGACATTCTACTTCGAGAGCTACGACACCATGTGGCACCAGATCCACGAGATGCTGTACATCGAAAAAGGTGGCGACGAGCAGATCGAGGATGAACTGACCGCCTACAACCCGCTCATCCCGAAGGGCAAAGAGCTTGTGGCAACGGTGATGTTCGAGATCGACGATCCGATCCGCCGCAAGAATGTGCTCTACAAGCTGGCCGGTATCGAAGAGACGGCGTTCATCGACATTGACGGCGAACGTGTCATGTCCGACCCGGAGCACGACATCGACCGCACATCCGAAGACGGCAAATCATCATCCGTACACTTCCTCCACTTTCCGTTCACGGATGAACAGATTGCAGCCTTCAAGAAGCCCGGCGCCAAGGTCATGATCGGTTTCTCTCACGAGAACTATCAGCACCTGGCTGTCGTATCTGATGCCATGATTGCCCGCCTGGGCGGTGATTTCGCGTAGCGCGGATCAGCCTGCTTCGCGGGCGTAGATGCCAAAGAGCGCTGTGGCCCGCATGAAACCCTCGTGCGGGCCCATGCGTACGGCGCACCATGTCTGACTGCAATTGACCAGCGCGCCGACGACGCCGGGCTCTACAAGGGCGACTTCGTCGCTTGCGGAGTCAGGTGCAAAGTGAAGCGGCACAAGGTCGCCCATACGCGGCTCTTGTTTGTTGGGTCCAACCACCATGACGGTCCGTTCACCGTCGATGAGTGTGTGGAACACCCAGCCCTGGTCCCCATCCACATCACGGATACGCCGCCAGTTTTCAAACTCGGCTGTCACCTCAACCGGCACATCCTTGCGCACAAACACCCACGCCACCTGATGGTTGGTCGAGGGTCCGCCGCGCACGTTGACGGGGCTGGATTTGATCGACACGAAGCGCGGCATCGGCAGACCGGTCACCGGTCCGATCCGAACACCGCCGCTCAGCGTGGTTGCGGCACTTGGTTGCGCCATGCTGGCAGGCCCGGTGGCGGCACCAGCCAAAATGACCACGGCCATAAACCCCACCCCGCGCATAAGCGTGCGAAGGGCGTGTAGAAGGTAACGAAGCGAAAAAAACATGTCGGCTGAAATGCGGGGCAAACCGGTATTCTTGTTCTACTGCCACGGGGGCAATTGGGGGATACCCCTTATTGCAAGCACGTTTGCCGACGGTCAAGCAGCCTGTAGGCTTCCCGATCGGTTCATACCATGCCAGCGCATCAATGCGCTTTGATGCTTGCGCGAGGGGGTGGTAGGAAT
>JBCBUN010000534.1:0-1625 GCA_039818145.1 Pseudomonadota bacterium | reverse complement strand
GTCAGGAGCGAGCGAAACTCGAAGTCGTGATCCAATGCCAGGTCGATGTCTTCAAGTTGTCTCAGATATCGCGACAATTGGCGGGAAAGGGCTGCATCTGCGGTGTCACAGTAGGCCTTTATGAGCAGATGCAGATTTCCCGAGCCAAGCGTCGTCTGCGCCCGTCCGTAGGTGAGATGGCCACTATCACCAGGCAATAAGGTGACCATGGCATAGTCACCGCCGGGGGTTCCTGTCTCAAAAACATTGATGATGGCCTGAGCGGCGCGTTTTTGAAGAAACGTGAGGGGCATGGTGGATCCTGTTGGCTCGTTGCGCGGAAACAAACACGATGTTCGACACACAACTCAGAATATCACGCCGCATAGGGAGCGGGGATAAGCGACTTTTTCAGGCGGGCTATTCTGCAGACGCGTCGTCCGTGCCCGGCGATTCAATGCCCAGTTCACGCGCCGCTGAGATGAGCCGCGCTGCGGCGGCAGCGTCCGGTGCCAGATTTTCCAATGCCCGATTCAGCACTTCCTCAGCAGCATCCGTTTCGCCCAGCACCATCCGAGCGCGCATGAGCTGACGCCATTCAGCTTCACTTCCCCCATTTGCGGCGAGTCGCGCATCGAGCCCATCAACCATACCGCGTATGGCTGCAGCTCGGTCCTCGTCAGGAAGTGCTGCGATGGCTTCTTCGGCGGAAGGCTCGTTTGGTTCTGCATCGAGAGCTGCGAGACTTTGGGTGACCATTCGGGCCCAAGGCAAATCCGGGTCAGCGTTTGCCTTTAGCTCCTCCCAGATGGCGCGTGCAGTGTCTCTGTCCCCTTCCTGCAGGGCAGCAAGGCCGAGGAAGTAATTTGATTGAGCGTGGGTAGCATCCAGGGACACAGCGCGTGCAAAGACAGCTGCAGCTCGATCGCCGACCAGACCTTCTTCGGCGAAGACCAGAGACTCACCCAGACCTGCGAGGCGTTCAGCTGTCGCACCATCAAGATCAATCAACCGACCGTAGGCAGTCGCCGCGTCTTCAAACCGACCCATGCGACCGTAGATTGGCGCAACAACGCGCCAGCCGTCCGCGTCGCCGGGGTTGGCGCGCAGATGTTCTTCAACGCGTGCGACCAGTTCATCCAGGCTTTGCTCTTCGGGTGCCTTGGAAATGCGTTCAGCAAAAGGCTGCGAGGGCAATCCGGGAGCGCCAGAGTAAAGATAAAGGGGTACCGCAAAGAACGGCATCGCCACGACCAGGACCACCGCGAACTGTGACCCGGCTCTGGTTTGAGAATTGCTTTCTGCGGCGCGGGCGGCATCCGCTATGAGCAAGCGCCGGGAAATTTCAGTTCGCGCCGCCTTGGCTTCAGCTTCGGCTATCATGCCGCGCTCCAGGTCGCGGTCGATCTCTTCAAGCTGGTCACGATAGACAGCAACGTCGCTGTCCGCCCGGCCGCGCAAGGCCGTGTTGCGCCGCAGCGGCAGGAGAACGAGATAAATGCAGACCAAAACCAGGATGGCCGCAAAAATCCAGAAAATGACGGGTCCGGTCATGGGGTCCAAGCCATTGAATGGGACAGGCGACTAGCATTGTCGCCAATCACTGAAGAAATACTCTAAGGTGATGTACCATCCATCAAACGTTA
>JBCBUN010000533.1:0-1636 GCA_039818145.1 Pseudomonadota bacterium | reverse complement strand
TTGCGGCCTGCTGCGTGCTTCTCGGCCATCTGCTGATAGTCGTTGGCGATTTCTGCGACATATTCTTCTTTACCGGTGTCGGACAGAAGCGCTGACGCCACGCCGACGGCCCGGCTCGCATCTGTCACATAGATAGCCGGATTGTTGTAGTTCGGCGCGATCTTCACCGCCGTATGGACCTTGGATGTAGTCGCACCACCAATCAGCAGGGGAATATCAAAACCCTGTCGCTCCATCTCAGCGGCCACGTAACACATTTCATCCAGCGAGGGCGTGATCAGACCGGACAGGCCAATGATGTCCACTTCATGCTTCTTGGCCTCTTCGAGAATGGTTTCAGCAGGCACCATCACACCAAGGTCAACCACTTCGTAGTTGTTGCACTGAAGCACAACGCCAACGATGTTCTTGCCGATGTCGTGCACATCGCCCTTCACCGTCGCCATAAGGATCTTGCCCTTGGCACGCGTGTCGCCGCTGCCCTCTTTTTCCGCTTCAATAAACGGAATGAGATGCGCAACGGCCTTCTTCATCACGCGGGCTGATTTCACCACCTGCGGCAGGAACATCTTGCCCGCACCAAACAGATCACCAACGACATTCATGCCGTCCATCAACGGACCTTCGATCACATGCAATGGACGCTCCGCCTCGAGCCGGGCTTCCTCTGTGTCTTCCACCACATAGTCGGCAATACCGTTGACGAGCGCATGCGTGAGGCGCGCGCGCACGTCGCCTTCGCGCCAGGTGAGGTCTTTCACCTTCGCTGTCGCGCCGCCGCCTTTGTATTTGTCAGCAATCTCCAAAAGGCGGTCCGTGGCGTCTTCACGTCGATTGAGGATCACGTCCTCAACATGCTCACGAAGCTCCTCGGGTATCTCGTCATAAACGATAAGAGATGCCGGATTGACGATCCCCATATCCATGCCCGCGGGAATGGCGTGATAGAGGAAGACGGCATGCATCGCCTCTCGCACGGCATTGTTGCCGCGGAACGAGAACGAGACGTTGGATAGACCACCGGATACATGGCAGTACGGCAGCTCCGCACGAATGCGTTTCGTCGCCTCAAAAAACTCAACGGCATAATTGTTGTGTTCTTCAATGCCGGTTGCGACCGCAAAAATGTTCGGGTCAAAGATGATGTCTTCCGGCGGGAAGCCAACTTCATTCACCAGGATGTCGTAGGAGCGCTTGCAGATCTCAAATTTGCGATCCGCCACATCCGCCTGGCCTTCTTCGTCAAAGGCCATGACGACGGCAGCAGCGCCATAGCGGCGGATTTTCTTGGCGTGCTCGATGAAAGGCTCCTTGCCTTCCTTGAGCGAGATCGAATTCACGATCGCCTTACCCTGAGTGCACTTAAGACCGCTTTCAATGATGTCCCACTTGGAGGAGTCAATCATCACAGGCACGCGGGCAATGTCGGGTTCTGATGCCACAAGATTGAGGAAGCGCACCATGGCCGCTTCTGAATCAAGCATGGCTTCGTCCATGTTGATGTCGATGACCTGAGCACCGCCCTCAACCTGGTCACGTGCCACATCAAGGGCTGCATCATAGTCGCCATTGATGATCAGCTTCTTGAACTTGGCAGAACCCGTCACATTGGTCCGCTCACCGATGTTGATGAACG
>JBCBUN010000532.1:0-1666 GCA_039818145.1 Pseudomonadota bacterium | reverse complement strand
CCGCCGCCTTGATGATCTGCTTCATCAAGCGCACCTGGTCGTCTGCATCCAGAATTGTGAAGTCTGATCTCAGATCAACGAGTTCGGCATGGCGGCGCAGAATTTTTGCGCCCAGCGCATGGAACGTGCCCAGCCACTGCATGCCTTCCACAACGCCGCCTATGAGCGCGCCGATGCGCTGCTTCATTTCGCGGGCGGCTTTGTTGGTGAAGGTCACTGCCAGTATCTGGCCGGGCCAGGCGCGCTTGGTGTTGAGCACATGGGCGAGGCGGGTGGTGAGCACCCGGGTTTTGCCGGTGCCAGCCCCTGCGAGCACCAGAACAGGACCATCCAGAGCTTCAACGGCCTGTCGCTGCGGGCCGTTCAGGCTGTCGAGATAGGGGGCAGGCGCAGCAACGCCTGCCGACGCCCGTTCCGAAATGGAGGGGCCGCGCGCTGTTTCCTCTTCAGGAATGTCGCCAAGGTCAAAAGGGTCGCTCATCAGAATCGGGAACTTAGCATGAACATGCGTCCCGGCGAGGCAGAAAGCCGCAAAACAGGAATGTCCTATTCGTGTTCTTCCCGGGAGGCTTCAACCAGCGCTTCATTGTAGGCACGCAGGGCGTCTGCGTGGCTGACGGTTCCCACGATTTCCAGGTGTTCTGAGGGTTGAACGACCGGCAGTGTTTCGTGCTGGGAGGCCTCAAACAGGGCAAGTGTCTTTTCCAGCGTGTCCCCGGTGAAGAGCCGCTCGTCATCTTCATCCAGCTTCTGGAGCGGCGTGTGTTCGTCATCCACGACGCGCTGCATGAAATCCTGCACCAGCACCGTCTGCAATATCTGCCAGCGTGGTCCGCCGTATAGCCGCAATCCACGGCGTTCCAGTTGCCAGTGGAAGAAGCTCTTGCCCAACAGGCCCTGGGTCAGGGCAGTGGCAATGGAGATCGCAACCATCAGGGCCACAGTCATTTCGTAGCCGCCGGTCAACTCAAAGGCGATGAGAAGGGTCGAGAGAGGGGCGCCAAGGACGGCACCGGCCACAGCCCCCATGCCGACGATGGCGTAAACCGCGTGGGTGGAGAACGCGATTTCCGGCGCGGCCTGCGAGATGATCAGGCCGAAAGCACCCCCGGTCATGGCCCCCAGATACAAGGCAGGCGAGAAGACACCGCCACCAAATCGGCTGGCGATGGTGATCCCGGTGGCCAGTGTTTTCACCACGATGAGGCTGAGCAGCAGCACCAGACCAAACTGCCCCTGCAGTGCGGCATCGGTGGCGGCGTAGCCAACGCCCAGAGCCTGCGGATACCAGATGCCGATACCGCCGATGATCAGGCCGCCAAGGACAGGCCGCAGCCAGAGGGGGATCGTGACCTGCCGCGCCAGTGAATCTGCGCCCATGATGGTCGCCATGAAAGCCATGGCCACCAGAGCGGACACGACACCGAGCAGTGCGAAGGCAGGAAAGTCAGCCAGGCTGGTGATCATGTATTCCGGGATCACGAATGTCGGTGAGGACCCCATGTGAATACGCGCCAGAAGTGCCCCAACGACGCTGGCGATGACGATGGGGCCGGATGCCCGTAAGGCGTAATGGCCCAGAACAACTTCCAGCGCGAACAATACACCTGCGATGGGGGCATTGAACGACGCGGCCACAGCGGCTGCTGCCCCGGCAGCGAGCAAT
>JBCBUN010000531.1:0-1671 GCA_039818145.1 Pseudomonadota bacterium | reverse complement strand
GTTCATGCGCGCTGTTGAGAACGACGAAGAATGGGCACTCGTGAGCCCGAAAGACGGCGCCGTCATGCGCTCCGTCGGGGCCCGCGATCTGTGGATCCGCATTCTCACTGCCCGCATCGAAACGGGCGAGCCTTACATGCTGTTCGGCGACCACGTGAACAAGGCCGTGCCCGAGCACCACAAGCTCGCCGGCCTCAACGTGAAGATGTCCAACCTGTGCTCGGAGATCACACTGCCCACCGGCATGGACCATCTGGGCGAAGAACGCACAGCCGTGTGCTGCCTCTCCTCACTCAACGCGGAACTCTATGACGAATGGGCCAATGAAGAGCTCTTCATCGAAGACGTCATGCGCTTCCTCGACAATGTCCTGCAGGACTTCATTGACCGCGCGCCGGACGCCATGTCCCGCGCCCGCTATGCCGCCGAGCGTGAACGCTCCGTTGGTCTGGGCGTCATGGGCCTGCACTCTTACTTCCAGTCCAAGATGATCCCGTTTGAAAGCGTCATGGCCAAGGTCTGGAACAAGCGGATTTTCCAGCACATTGACGAGCAGGCAACAGCCGCCTCGCAGAAGCTGGCACAGGAACGCGGACCATGCCCCGATGCTGCCGATTACGGCATCATGGAGCGCTTCTCCAACAAGACAGCCGTCGCACCGACCGCGTCCATCTCCATCATCTGCGGTGGGACGTCCGCAGGCATCGAGCCGTTCGCGGCCAATGCCTACACCCACAAGACCCTGTCCGGCTCCTTCAGTGTACGGAACAAGTATCTGAAGCAGCTGCTCGCAGAAAAAGGCATGGACGACGCGGACACATGGTCCTCCATCACCATCAATGGCGGCTCTGTCCAGCACCTCACCTTCCTGAGCCAGGATGAGAAGGACGTGTTCAAGACCGCCTTCGAATTGGACCAGCGCTGGGTTGTGGAACATGCCGGCGACCGCTCGGAGCACATCGACCAGTCACAGTCGGTGAACGTGTTCCTGCCCGCAGACGTGCACAAGCGCGACCTGCATCAGATCCACTTCCTCGCATGGAAGCGTGGCGTGAAGTCGCTCTACTACTGCCGGTCCCTGTCGATCCAGCGGGCTGAAAAGAAAGAAGAAGCACCGCTTGTTGCCGCCAATGTGGAAGTCGCCCAGCTGCCGCTTCGCCAGCTCGACGATCTACCCCTGGCCGCTGCCGCTGCAGACGGTCAGCCTGTCGCCATCAACCCGGCTGAATCCAACGACTACGACGAGTGCCTCGCCTGCCAGTAAGGCGATTAGCCGTAGCAACATCTCAAAGCCCGCCCGTTCCCAAGCAACACGGCGGGCTTTTTGGTGTGGCATCCTTGACGGCGCGCAGCAGAAATCCACTTTTCTTATCAACATCATGTTGCATTTGCAGTGCGGCAAACCCCAATATGTAGTGCTTAACCAAACATGTGGATTCGAGTTCGATGACCCTTCTTGACGAACGCCTGACCTACAAGCCCTTCCGTTATCCGTGGGCCTATGAAGCCTGGCTCACCCAGCAGCGCATTCACTGGCTGCCGGAAGAAGTGCCCATGGCCGAGGACGTCAAGGACTGGCACCACAAGCTCGACGACAAGGAGCGCAACCTGCTGACGCAGATTTTCCGCTTCTTCGTGCAGGCTGATGTGGAAGTGAACAACTGCTACATG
>JBCBUN010000530.1:0-1673 GCA_039818145.1 Pseudomonadota bacterium | reverse complement strand
CATGAAAGACCTGAGCTGCCGGCGGTTGGGTCGGGCAGCCCGCATGGCCGCAACCAGATAGATCGGCGCCAGCAGCATCAGCGGATGCATCCAGCGTTCTCCATAATGTGCGACACCTGCCACCAATACCGGGACAATCAGGACGACCACCCCAAACAGCAATGTGTCACGCACCAGACGAACGGGGTCTGCACCGGTTGTGCCGTGTGCGCCGGGATGCACGATCGTCGCAAGCGCAAACGTCCGTGGAACAATGATGAGCATCAACGGGATCAGCGGCGACAGGAACAACAATGGCGCCCGGATGCTCGACCACAAGCCGGAGACAATCTGCGCTACAATGCCCTCAACGCCGGGACGCGCCAGTGTTGCACTGGCAGCACCGCCAAAATCAAAACCACTCGTGAGCGCCCACACATAGTGCGGACCCGCCAGAAGCGCGGCCACACCAATGGCGATCAGGGAATACCAACTGAACAACACCTGCCGGTATCCAGGCTGCATCAGCATTGCGAACATCAAGGCAGCCAGACCTGCGAAATAGGCCTGCTTGGATAGAGCCCCAATGGCGACGACCAAACCAATGCCCGCATATGCCCAAATGCGCTCACCGGAAGTGGACGCAGATGACGCCCGCAACACCGTAAGCAGCGTCAGTGGCGCGGCCAATGTAAGGAAGATCGTGTGTGTCACGCCCTCATGGGCATTCCACGCCACCTGAAACAGCAGCAGGACGGACAGGGTTGCAAGGACGGCCCAGCCGTCGTGCGCGAGAACGCGGCGCGCAGCAAAGAAGTAAGCAACGAAGGCGCCCCACAGTGCCGAATATTTGACAATCAGCGTGCTGAGTGCGCCCGGTCCCATGATCTGGTGCACCACCCACAAGGCCCAGGCCGGAAGGGGCGGGTATTTGGGCGTCTGCCCCCAGTCAAGCGTCTGGGCATAGAGCGTTTCCCCCACCCAGTCGACGGCAATCACATCAGAAAATGGCAAGCGGACCAGCATATGCGCCAGCACATAGACGCCGGCCATAACCATCACAACGGTGGTGACACGCCAGCCGTCCGGCCAGATTTTCAGTATCCGGTCGATTGGAGGGGCGGAAGCTGACCTTGCAGAAGAGTAGGGACGGGGCATGCGAATCCGGAATCCTGGCTCAATTTATGAACAACGGTTCAAATTCGGGTGTGGCATTGCGGGACACAGACTGCCCTATCCTCATTAAAAACAACGGCTTCAACCTTATGCGTTCATTAGGACTTACTTACTACCATTAAACTGGTTGATGGCTTTTTTGGTCGATTTCATGCTGCGAAACACAGACAAAAATTCAGGCTCAAGATCGCTGCTGTCGAATTATTCCTCGACATTGGGGGCACAGATCGACCGCCGCCGCTCCGAGCTGGCGCTGGTCGCGTCCTCCAAGGAAGCGGAGACAGCAAGCCGCGCCAAAAGCGAATTTCTGGCCAATATGAGCCATGAACTGCGCACGCCACTCAACGCTATTCTCGGTTTTTCAGAAATCATCCATCAAGGCCGGTTTGGTTCAGATGCTGAAAGCTGGGAGCGATACCAGAACTACGCAGGCGACATCCACGAAGCCAGTACACACCTGCTTCATGTCGTGAACGACATTCTGGACATGTCACGCATCGAGAGCGGACGTCTAGAAC
>JBCBUN010000529.1:0-1680 GCA_039818145.1 Pseudomonadota bacterium | reverse complement strand
CTAAGGCCCCGGACAGTGAATGACTCATCGTCCGAGACCTTAACCGACTTGGTGGGGATGGGCGCTTTTAGCGCAGTCAGCGAAGACATCTGTCCCTATGCCCTCTCTGATTACGACGTGTAGGGCTGACCGTTGGCGTAGATCGCTGCCATGCCGGGGGCGCGCAGGATCTCCACCGTGAACGGGAGCTGCTGCCACGCATTCTCGGCCTTCAGCGAGAAGTCGCCGTTTGGCACCAGACGCACGTAGCGCATCAGGTAGTCCACGTTGGCGCCTTCGGGGTTGTCGGCCACGAACATCAGCGCGCCGACCACTGGGACGTTGCCCGAGATGATCTGGTCATACGAGTTGGCCACGATGTCATAGGTCACGGTCGGCGTGGCGCCCGCAGCAATGGTGCCACCGGCCAGAATGGTGATGATGCCGCGAGCCGCATCGAACACGAAGTCCACACCGGCAGTCTTGCTGGTGATGGCGACGTTTGCCACACCCTTCACACCGGCAGGGCGATTGGCGGTGATGCCAAGCTGATATGAGAAGCCGGGAATGACGGGCGGCAGGGTTTCGCTGACGGCAGTGCTGCTAGTCTGCGTCACGGTCAGGGCGTCACCGAAGAAGAAACGACCAAGGTTCGTGATGCTGATGCTGTCAGCGGTGAACTTGCCGGTGCGATCGACACGAGTCGGGATCGACTTGTCCTTCTCCTGAATACCGTGGTCCATGCTGTAGTGGTCCAGCATCTGAGCCTGCACGGTCATCGAGAACTCTGTCGTGTTGCCCAGATACTCGAAGCCAGCGGGAATGTAGGAGGTCGGGGTCGTGAACTTCGAGAAGCGGAGTTCACCGCGCCCGAGCGTCTGGTTGCTGTAGTTGATATTCGGCATGGATATGAACTCCGTGTTGGTGGGTCACATATACAGTGATTTTGCCCTTATGAGAAGGGTGCGTCCGCGTGGTCAACCAGTTGGACTTTCAGCGTCAGCCAGAAGTAGGCTTTCGCTGAAACATCATCGGCAGGCCGCACCACGCCCGGTCCAACCTTGATGTCGATGATTCTGTTCTTGGCCCCCTGTGACCAGAGGCCAAACGGATCTTTGATATGCCGACCACCTGTGACGGCGAGAGGTGCCATGCGGCTGCGTTCGGCAGCCAGTGCCTTGCGGACATCGCACATCAGGTCATAGGCAGGATCGGTCGGGTTCAGCTTGTCATCCTGTGCCCAGCCCTGCACCAACAGAATCACCTCGTATTCACTGGCTGGGGTGTATTCCGGTTCATCGGCCACTGGGTCGGCGGGAGACGCGGCTTCCAGAATGCTCACCATTGGCAGCGGGTCTGACTCACCGAACCATGCACGACCACGATACACTCGCGCCATGGGCGTCCCATCACCGGGGTCGAAGTCCGACAGATCGTGCGTGTAGCCGTTGGCCGGTGTGACAGCGCGGATCGTGTCTGTGATGGCGATCATCAAGCGCTTGCGGAATGGGATAGTGGTCACGATTTCACCTCAAGCAAACGCCAGAATTCCGACTCAATGAAGTCCGCTGTCTCTGGGCTGATGTCATCACGGACGGTGTTGAACACTTGCGACACGCTCGGCCCGAACAATAGAAACAAACCTTTACCCATCGACCGGGCTTCAATCTTCTTGTTCGCAATCGTCTCGCCGTGCTTCAG
>JBCBUN010000528.1:0-1684 GCA_039818145.1 Pseudomonadota bacterium | reverse complement strand
GGCCGGCGCAAATCCACGCCAGCCGCCCTCGAAGGCGGCCTGTGGCAAGAAACCATACGAAGGGCACAAAGAACGCCAGACCGATCAACCGGCCCAAAAAGCGATGCCCCCATTCCCACCAGTAGATAGTCTTGAACTCGTCCAGGCTCATGCCCTTGTTGACCAGCTGATATTGCGGGATCTGGCGATACTTATCGAACTCTTCCTGCCACATCTCGGCACTCAGCGGCGGGATGGACCCGGTAACCGGCTTCCACTCGGTGATCGACAGCCCGGAATCGGTCAGTCGGGTCAGACCGCCCACCACCACCATCAGGGCCACAAGGGCGGCAACGCCCAGCAGCCAGATGGCGATCGGACGGGTATCAGTACGGCTGGTTTCCAACGGGGTGCTCATGGGACGGATTGACGCTCGGGCTGGTGCTTTTGGCCGTCTCGGCCTAAATGACTGATGACGAGCGATAACATAGACTGATGTGCCCCACAGGCGCAGCGGCGCGATGCCGCATCACCTGGCAGAACAGCACTGGTCCAAACGTGACTGACTTTGGAGACCGCCCATGACATTCGGCATTCCCATGCGCTGGCGCAAACTCATTGGCCTCGTGGTGCTGCTGGTGTTCATGTTTCTTTATGCGATGTTTGTGATGACCTTTGCGGTCTACAAACTTCCTGAAAACGGTGCGCTTGAATTCGCCTATTTCCTGGCCGCCGGCATTCTGTGGGCTATTCCCGCAGGCTTCCTGATCAAGTGGATGCAGATTCCCGATCCCGGTTCGCCACCCCAGCAAATCTAGCCCGGCGTCTGTTCGTTGGTAGCGATCTCGTTGATGAGATCGGCTGCCTCACGCGCGCCGCCTTCCGCCCTCAGCAAACCGCCAATGTCTGCCGCAGTAGATGCTACCGCCGGGTCGAGCGCCTGCGTGATCCGGTCAGCGAGACCCGGTCCGGTGATCTTCTTTTGCTTCAACGGCTGTGGCCCCGCACTAAGACCCGCCACCACATGCCCCCAGAACGGTTGATCGCCGAAAACCGGGCAGATGACGGACGGTCGGCCCCAGCGTAGACCTTCATGCGTGCTGCCGGCACCGCCATGGTGCACAACGGCGGCGCACCGCGGGAACAGCCAGCTGTGAGGTGCGCTCTCCAATGCAAAATGCTGCGGCGGAAGGTCGGTTGCGGATAGACCGCTCCACCCGGTCGCGATGATGCCGCGTTGCCCCGCCCTATCCAATGCAGCCACAATATCGCGGGTCAGTGCTTGTGCATCCTTTGATGGCATGCTGCCAAAGCCGACATAGACAGGCGCCGGCCCAGCACTCAGGAACGCTTCAAGCTCAGCCGGTGGCTGCCAGGTCTCATCAGGTTCAACAAACCAGTATCCCGTCGTCTTCTCGTCGATGCCGTAATCATCCGGACTCGGAACAAGGTGCCGGCTGAATGCATGAAAGCGCGGCATGCTCTTCCCCTCAGGATGATAGCCGGTCAGGACATCAATCGGGGGGTCGGACGGAACGTCCCTGTTTTTGGCAAACCACTTCTTGAGCAGGGAGCCGTAGCCCATCCGCGTCAGCCACAGAAAAGCGCGGTTCAGTGGCCGCGTGAAAAATCCGGAACGTCGCCAGGGATAGATTGGATTGGGAAAGGCGTGTGTAAGCGCATAGGCCGGCTGCAGGTAAACCGG
>JBCBUN010000527.1:0-1696 GCA_039818145.1 Pseudomonadota bacterium | reverse complement strand
GCGGGATCATGGAGATGGCCGATCTCATCCTGATCAACAAGGCCGATGGCGACCTGAAGGCCGCAGCCACCCGGACCCAGGCCGACTATGCCGGTGCCCTGCGATTGATGCGCAAACGCGCCGAGGATCCGGATGGGTTCCCCAAGGCTTTGCTGGTCTCAGCGCTGGAGGCCAAGGGGCTGGAACGGGCCTGGTCCGAGATGCAATCCCTAAACCAATGGCGACAAGAACATGGGCACTGGGTCATGCGCCGGGCGAGACAGGCCCGGCATTGGTTTGATGACGAAGTACGTGAAGGACTGCTGGCCCGGCTCACGACCGATCCGGTGATGCTTGCGCAGATGGAAGCACTGGGTCAGGCCGTAATCAGAGGGGAGTTGGCCCCAGGTTTGGCGGCAGCCGACATGCTGGAAGCCCTGGATCAGGCGGGCACCACAAAGCTGTCGAAAGTCGTCTGACCATGCTAGCGGAGCGCCTGTTCGTCGTCCCTCGAACGCTTGGTTTGGGCTTAGACCTGGAAAAGCTGGAAGGTGGCGGTGCCGCGCCTGCGGAGTTCAACGGTTTGACACCCGACATGCGCGACGTCCACTGCCGCTATCGCGGCGGCCAATTGTCGGTATATGTCGCCGATCAGCCAGGCGGTGATCCTGTGCGCGAGGGCGTCCTGCAGTATGAAGAACATGTCGGCCCATCACTGCACGGTGCCATGACACTCGGACAGGTCTGCCATCTTGCGGGCCTGTCGATCGGCGGCACCCGACCAGATCTGCCAGATGCAACAGAGTTGGCCACCGGCGCGCTGCGGGATCTTCGACCCGGCACATCACACTATCAGGCCTGGTTTTCGCTGACCCCCGGCACCGCCCAATCCTGGCTCATGGCCCAAGACATTGTGTTGCGCATGCCAGGCTCTGACCTGACCGGATCTTTTCATGGTGTCCGGTGCAGGTCGAGCGACGATGTCAGGGGCGAATGGTTCCGCATCGTCCTGGGCGGCACAGGAACCGAAAGTAGCGTGCGCGACATCTTGGACCGCGGCGCAGCCGTGGCAGATGAGGGCCTTGTGGTGAATTGCAGTTACAGCGGCTTCATCTGGCCCGAAGATCTGGAACCGCGCACGCCACCTCGGGCCTGGAGCACCTTGCCCGCGCCGATGCCGCGCATGGCGGGCCACGACCCGGACTGCGTCACGCGAACGCTTATGCTTGAGGCCACTTTGCAGCCTGGCGATGGTGCCGGAATGGCCTTGCTGGAAGCTTTTGACGCGGCGCTTGATACGGCTTTTCCACCTGTCCGGATGCTGGCCTATGACCTGCGAAACCAGCAGCGCCGTTCGGCCCTTGATCGGCAGGAGGCGATGGATCCCGCCGTCGTCGATTGGGTGAAAGCCGGGGCAGACCGGTGGCAGTGGATCACCAATGTGGGCTCGATGATAGAGCCTGATCTGGTGGGCTTTCGTCCGGCGCCGCGGCAAAGCCTGCCAGGCCAGCGTGTAGGGTCTTGACGGGCCTTGCGATTCTGCCTATTGCAGCGCTTCTTCCGTGGGCTCGGCCATCGAGCCTTGCTCCGTTTCGAACCTGAGGTAGTAGACATGTCGCGCGTTTGCGAGCTGACCGGCAAAGGTCCGATGGTTGGCAACAATGTCAGCCATGCCAACAACAAAACAAAGCGGCGTTTTCTGCCGAACCTGAACGAT
>JBCBUN010000526.1:0-1703 GCA_039818145.1 Pseudomonadota bacterium | reverse complement strand
TGGCGACGATCTTGAAACCCATCTCGCATAGCTGGCGGGCGGGTTCGATGATGCGTTCCTTGTCGCCACCAGCGGCACCGCCCGCCTGCTGGAAGAAAACAACGTGCCGGTAACCCGCATCAACAAGGTGCTGGAAGGCCGTCCGCACATCGTGGACGCCATCGCCAACGGCGAAGTGCAGCTGGTATTCAACACCACCGAAGGCGCTCAGGCCCTGTCTGACTCAGCGTCCCTGCGCCGCGCGGCCTTGCAGAACAAAGTGCCCTATTACACGACACTCGCAGGAGCCATGGCAGCCACACGCGCCATCGCTGCCATGCGGCGGGATGAACTGCATGTGGCCTCCTTGCAGAGCTATATGCAGGCCGCTGACTAGCCCCCGGAGAAAGCAGTTCGTCTGACATAATGTCAGGAATCCAAAGGGTTTTACCGCCCGCACGGAACATATTGACGCGGCGCAAAAAATACTTTGAAGTACGTGCCCTCGCCGGGGCCAAGCCCCGGCGTCCTTATTTTTCGGCCTCAGGGACCTCCCGGTCAGGCGCGCGCACCGGTTACAGCGCAGCGCGGGACAGGGTCCCAAAGGTCTTATTCGCCAGTTGATGCGAAGCGTTGCATGTCTCCAAGGGATACGGAGGCTGGCGCTGACCTTGACGCAAATGCCCCGGAATTCGCCGGAGCGCATCGGCGGCGGGGTCATATTCTTTTGTGAGTGGAATACGTGATGGAAAAGATTCCCATGACCAGCGAAGGACACGCGGCCATGGAGGCGGAACTCAAGGAGCTCAAATCAGTTGAGCGTCCGCGGATCATCGCGGCGATTTCCGAAGCTCGTAAGCATGGCGACCTCTCCGAAAATGCTGAGTATCACGCCGCCAAGGAGCAGCAGGGCTTGAATGAAGCCCGCGTGGCCGAACTCGAAGACGCGCTGGCCCGCGCCGACGTCATCGACGTCACCAAGCTCTCCGGCAAGAACGTGACCTTTGGCGCTCTCGTTGAAATCGTCGACGAAGATACCGACGAAGAAGTGACATACCGGATCGTTGGTGACAGTGAAGCCGATGTGAAGGAAGGCAAGATTTCCATCTCCTCCCCCATCGCCCGCGCCCTCATCGGCAAGACAGCGGGCGACAGCGTCGAAGTGGCAACACCCGGCGGCGGCAAGAGCTACGAGATCTTGAAAGTCCGCTTCAAGTAGCGGCTAGGCCTCAATCGGCTCCATCAGATCAACCGGCACACCCGGGTCATATTTTGACCGGCGGATGGTGAGGGACGTGCGTACATGGGCCACGTTGGGTGCCGGTGTCAGGCTTTCGGTCAGAAAGCTCTGAAAGCTGGCCAGATCCGGCGCGACGCATTTAAGGATGAAGTCGATCTCACCGTTGAGCATGTGGCACTCACGAACCAGCGGCCACGCGTCCACGCGTTCTTCAAAAGCCCGCAAATCCGCTTCTGCCTGGCTGTGAAGGCCGACCATGGCAAAGACAGTGACGTCAAACCCAAGATCCCGCTCGGACAGCTGGGCGTGATAGCCCTCGATGAGACCTGCTTCCTCCAGCGCCCGCACGCGACGGAGACAGGGCGGTGCCGAGATGCCGACCCGGTTGGACAACTCCACATTGGTCATCCGGCCATCCGCCTGAAGTTCAGCCAGTATCTTTCGGTCGATGGCGTCGAGTTTTACCCGCTGCATGAAAGCGTGC
>JBCBUN010000525.1:0-1705 GCA_039818145.1 Pseudomonadota bacterium | reverse complement strand
CAACGCAGGACTTCTTTCTGCGTTGTGTTGTGGGGTGACCAGAAAATCAGAAGCATCGCCGACCAGACGATGTTGGCATTCAGATAGCGCAGCGAGAGAGACCAGCTAAGTTTTTGCGGGTCGGGTGCCAGGCGGCCGGAGAAGTACCTGAAAGAGAAATAGGCGATCTCGCACCAGATGCACACCACGGCGAACATCCAAAAGCCCACCGCAAGGGCTGATGTCTGGGTTTCCAGTGTGGCCAGAACCAATACACCGATCAGCGGGAAGAGCAGGGGCAGACCGCGATGATTGCTCATGATGCGGTTGAACATGGCGAGTTTGACGGCTTGCCCGTGACCCGCGGATTGCGCGTCTCCGGAATGCAGCTTGTCCAGCCTTAGTGTTTCAGGCCTCTGTCCCACACCAATCTCCCTGCCGGTCTGCGCCCCAAACGCGGATCCGGACTGGCAAGTATGGCGCTAACACGTAAATTGCACGCTAACGGCGAAAGGCCTTGCAAACTGCCAGTTTGCGGCTGACAGGCGGGATTTTTACTGTGTCTGCCGCAGGCTGGCCTGGTTAAGCACTTTGCCGCCCATGGTGACCGATGTGAGGTGGGCAACTGCCGTGCCCCAATCACTTTGCAGTTGCATGCGGACCGGGATCACCACATCGGACTTGTCGTTGGGGCGATTGAACTCAGCCATCCAAAGCTCGATTGGTGGTGTCGGATTTTTCGCCTGCTCCAGTTTCCACTCACGGGTTTGGCCGGCAAGAGGCAGGTAGCGCAGATTGCACTTGATGGCGCTGCCGGCGAAAAAGGACTCATCCACAGGGCTCAGGGTCTCGGTCCCCTTACGGGAATACGCCAGCGCAAAGACGCGGCGGCCGTCGAATACGCGGACTTTTTCAGTACACGTTGTGTTTGCAGGTCGCAGCGCCGAGTAGAGGCTGGCCGTCAGGGGGTCCACTGTGCCGTCCGCGAGGCCTGACCGCAGGGCTGCGGCCTGATGAGGCTCAAGCTCGGGCTCGGCTGTCACATCAAAGGTGCCGTCTGTCGCGCGCGTCATCTCCAGTTCCCGCACCCCAAAACGGGTGTCGGAGAAGTTGCGGAAGCTCTTGGGTGTCGGTCCATTGCTTGTAAGGGCGCCTATGGCACTCGATTCAAACCGGGCTCTGATGAGACTATCAGCAATGCCTGATGACTGGCCTTTGGTAGAGATCTCGTAGGTTTCACTAGAGAGCTTCGCATTGGTTTCCACAGTCGCGAGGTGGAGGCCGGCTGCATAAAACTCATACACCAGTGTGATGGGCTCGATTGTATTGCCGGCATCCGCGGTGGCGGGAAGTTCGGCTTGCACTTCGGGTTCGGCGTCCGTCTGCGTGGCGGCTGAGAGCGGCGCTGACAGCAGCACGCTTGCAATTGCCGCAGACGCCAAAATACGCGGGCGGGTCAAAGATGCGGATATGGGCCGGGTCGCCGGAACCGGTGCTCCGTCTGAGTGGTCGCCGTCCCGCGTTGCAAAAGTCCACGCCATGGGTCTCTCCCGTACCAGTCGCTATGGCTGCCGATATACGGCAACACGTGGAGATGGGGGTCAGGATAGACGCCCCATGTCTTTAGTCTTCGCGAATGGCCGTGCTTCGGATCACCGCACCACCATAAGGAGTGGGGGCAATAATACGGACGGGTACAAGGAATCCTGCGGATTCCATGGGTGCG
>JBCBUN010000524.1:0-1719 GCA_039818145.1 Pseudomonadota bacterium | reverse complement strand
GGGTCTGGCGTTCCTTATTTTTGCGGCACTGGTCTGGGTGGCTCTCGACATACTGCGTGGCACCGCGGAGCAGATCCAGCGCAGATGGGTCGCGTGGACCGGCGGTCTGGCGCTCCTTGTGTATGTGCAGATTGTGCTGGGCGCATTCGTCGCCGGGCTTGATGCCGGGATGATCTACAACACCTGGCCATTGATGGACGGGGCCTTTGTGCCGGACGGGCTTTACTCGGTGCCCGCAGCGGCCTTCGAGCAGCATCTGACCGTCCAGTTCAATCACCGGATGGTGGCGTATCTCCTTGCCATTCTGACCGTGATTTTCTGCTGGCGCGTCGTGGCATCAGGCGCCGACAGACTTCAGCGGCGTGCCGCCATGTGGTTTGCGACGGCGATCAGCGTCCAGATACTCATTGGCATCTGGACGCTGGTTGCCGTGGTGCCGATCTGGCTTGGCGGGCTTCACCAGTTCGGCGCAGTTATCGTCCTGGGCGTCGCCATGATGCAGCTTCACATTGCTGTCCATGGCACGCCCGATCCTGCCCGCAATCAGGCCTTGGCCAGCGCCTGATCAATATCCGCGATGATGTCGGCGGCGTCTTCAATGCCGACGGAAATACGCACGGTGTCATCCCCGGCACCTGCTGCTGCGCGTTGCTCCGGCGACAGCTGGGCATGGGTGGTGGAAGCGGGGTGAATGATCAGCGACTTGGTGTCGCCGATATTGGCAAGGTGGGACAGCATCTCAACTGAGTTGCACAGTGTCTTGCCTGCCTCAAATCCGCCCTTGAGCCCGAAGGTAAAGACAGCGCCTGCGCCCTTTGGGCTGATTTTCTGCATCATGCCGTGCCCCGGATCATCCTTCAGGCCCGCATAGGATACCCAGGAGACCTTGTCGTGGCTTTTGAGGTGCTCTGCCACAGCGACGGCGTTCTGGCAGTGGCGCTCCATGCGCAGGGCCAGCGTTTCACAACCGGTGAGCAGCAGGAAGGCGTTCTGCGGCGCCATGGACGGTCCGAGGTCCCGCAGACCCAGCACGCGGCAAGTGATCGCAAAGGCAATGTTGCCAAAGGTCTCGTGCATTTTGAGGCCATGGTAGCTGTCGCAAGGCTCAGACAGGGTCGGGTAATTGCCGGAGGCGGACCAGTCGAAAGTGCCTCCGTCCACAATAATGCCGCCTATGGAATTGCCGTGACCGCCAATGAACTTGGTCAGCGAATGACAGACGATGTCCGCGCCCAGCTCGATGGGGCGGCACAGGTAAGGCGTCGCCATGGTGTTATCGACGATGAGCGGAATGCCCGCTTCCTTGGCGACGGCTGCAATCGCGGTAACGTCCTGAACAACACCACCCGGATTGGCGATCGACTCCATGAAGATCGCACGGGTCTTGGGACCGATAGCTGCCTTCACGGCGGCAGGGTCGGCCATGTCGGCCCAGTCCACATGCCAGTCAAACTTCTTGAAGGCATGGCCGAACTGGTTGATGGACCCGCCATATAGCTGCTTGGCCGCCACGAAGCGGTCACCGGGCTGCATGATGGCGTGGAAAATAAGCAGCTGCGCCGCATGACCTGATGCAGTTGCCAGTGCCGCCGTGCCACCTTCGAGCGATGCAATCCGCTCTTCGAGCACCGCCTGTGTCGGGTTCATGATGCGGGTGTAGATGTTGCCGAACTCTTCCAGCCCGAACAGGCGCGCCGCATGGTCCACGTCGTTAAAGAC
>JBCBUN010000523.1:0-1733 GCA_039818145.1 Pseudomonadota bacterium | reverse complement strand
CCGACCGAAATGACCCGCGGCAGGTCCGATGGCAGTTTTTCAAAAACCGTCGGGCGGCCTTCCGGGTCCTTGGCAGTGGTCACCAACCCGGGCGGCTTGTGATAGCGCCACACCCGTGTCGCCTCGGGCTTTTGCACCTCGGTGCCGTTCACCCGAATGACATTGCCACTGGCGACCTTGAAGGCGGGGGTGGTGAGGCGGATGCCGTCCACTTCCACGCGGCCTTCCTCGATCAGCTTTTCAGCATCCCGGCGCGAACACACGCCCGCGCGCGCCAGGTATTTGGCAATTCGCTCTCCGCCGGTCGGGAACTCAAGGTGGTTTTTGGAAGAACTGTCACTCATGGGGACGGTCTGTAGCAGATGCGCGACGGACCTGCGAGCCGCTTGACCCGGCAGGGCTGCAAAAGGCACGGTCCCGCCATGACACGCCCCATGCAGATTGCCCTGGAAGAAGCCGAAGCCGCCGCCGCCCGTGGCGAAGTGCCTGTGGGCGCCGTCGTTGTGTCTCCCTCCGGTGAGATTGTGGCGCGGGCAGGCAACCGGACGCTTGAGGACAAGGACCCGACAGCGCATGCCGAGATGCTGGCCATTCGGCAGGCCTGTGCAGCCCTGGGCACCGAACGGCTGATCGGCTGCGATCTCTATGTCACGCTGGAGCCGTGCCCTATGTGCGCCGGCGCCATCTCGTTTGCGCGTATCCGGCGGCTGTATTTTGGGGCCGATGATCCCAAAAGTGGCGGTGTTGAACATGGTGCTCGGGTGTTTTCCAGGTCCACATGCCACCACGCGCCGGAAGTCTATGGCGACATCGAAAGTGCGCCTTCACGGGCGCTTTTGCAGGCCTTTTTTGCCGCCCGCCGCGACTAGGCGGACTGTCGCAAAACGTTGCGTCTTCTTGACCTATCGCAAGACCAAGCCAAACACCCTGATGGGAGGTGACGGAGCCAGCGCAAGCCGTTAGAGTCGCCCGCGAAACTACCTATTTCGTCAAAAACACGAGAAAAACGAGGGAACTCGCATGAATTTCGAACATACAGACAAGGTCAAGGAGCTGATTGCGCGCCTTGAGGCCTTCATGGATGAGCACATCTATCCAAATGAAGACACCTACAATGCCCAGATGCAGGCCTTCCGCGATGAAGGTAACCCCTGGCAGGTGCCGCAGATCCTTGAAGACCTGAAGCCAAAGGCCCGCGAAGCAGGCCTGTGGAACCTGTTCCTGCCGCATTCCGATCTTGGTGGTGGCACCAACAACCTCGAATACGCACCTCTGTGCGAAATCATGGGCCGCGTCGGCTGGGCATCTGAAGTTTTCAACTGCTCCGCACCTGACACCGGCAACATGGAGGTGTTCGAGCGCTATGCCTCCGAAGAGCTGAAGGAAAAATACCTCAAGCCTCTGCTGGCCGGTGAAATCCGTTCAGCCTTCCTGATGACAGAACCTGCGGTGGCATCGTCTGACGCCACCAACATTGAAACCCGCATCGAGCGCGATGGCGACGAATACGTCATCAATGGCCGCAAGTGGTGGTCGTCAGGGGTGGGTGATCCGCGCTGCAAGGTTGCGATTGTAATGGGCAAGACTGATCCGGGTGCCGACAGCTACCGCCAGCAGTCCCAGATCATCGTGCCGCTGGACGCACCGGGCATTGAAATCGTCCGTATGCTGCCGGTGTTCGGCTTTGATGATGCGCCCCACGGCCACGCGGAAGTCATCCTCAAGGATGTACG
>JBCBUN010000522.1:0-1736 GCA_039818145.1 Pseudomonadota bacterium | reverse complement strand
CCGGCAGCGAGCAATGTTCGCAGATGGGTTGGTGTGAAGCCGAAACGCTGACCCAGAAACGAGCCGAGTGTGGCCCCCAAATGAACGGCGGGTCCTTCGCGGCCGGCACTGGCGCCGCCGCCCAACGAAATGACAGATACGATGGCGCTGCCAAGACCCTTCCACAAGGAGAGGCCTCCGGCACCAACCGCGCGCGCTTCAATTACGTCCGCCACGCCTTCTGCGCGATTGCCGGGCTGCAGATAGGTTAGCCACAGGCCGACGATGAGGCCCGCGGTGGTCGGCCCGGCGATGATCAGCCAGGCGGGCGTCTCCTGAAGAAAGCGAAACAGATTTTCTTCGGTCTCGCCAAGCCAGAGATACTGCACACCGCCAATGGCAAGCCGGAAGCCGATTGCCGCGTAACCTGCCACAACGCCCACAAGCAACGCGGCCAGCCACACGCGAGGCACGGGTGAAGTGGTCGCCCGGCGCAGCGCGTTTTCGAGCCTGATGCGTTGGGATGTCAGCGGGGTGTCACTCATGCACTCGAAGTCCCTTTCTGACACATGGATAAACCGGGAAACCGCATCATGAAAGTAAAGGCTTAACCAAAGCGCCGGTTTCCGGCCTGTATCTGGCCCCAAATCCGGGTCTTGAGCGGTCCGATGTGGGGTTGGGCCACGTAGGGAGTAGCAGGGTCACGAGAGTTGGAGGAACTCTAAATGGGCAATGTTGTTGAGTTTACGCGGCAGTTGTCAGACGCCGCAGGGAACGCGGCCGCCAAGACAGATGATCTTGATGAACTCGGTCAGAAAGTTGCTGGCATTGTTGAGGCGATCGACAGGCAGAAAGCCGAAATCGCGCAATTTCGCGCCCATATGGACAGGTTGCGAGACGAAATGAGCACGCTGGACGTATCCGTGCTGCGCTATCGGGAACGGGTCGATTCAATCCCACACCAACGATTACGCCAACAGGCCCGCAGCCTTGAGGCGCTGCTTGCGCGTAGTGCGCCTAAACCATCCTGAGGTCTATTTGCACTGCCCGATTGAATTGGGTCCGCAGACATATGTGCCGTTGGTCCAGGTCGCGCCGGTAAGGTCCGCATCCAGAATATCTGTACGGCCCAGACGCGCATTTGTCAGGTTCGCACCGCGCAGGCTTGCCTTGAACAAACGGGTGCGGCGCAGGTCAGCACCCGTCAGGTTTGCGCCATCCAGGTTGGCGCGTGTGAAATCGGCTTCACGCAAATCAGCGTTTGTGAAGTCGGCCTGCGCTGCACGTGCGCGCATGAACTTTGCGCGGCGGGCATCGACATCAACGAGTGTTGCCTGAATGAGTATGGCCCGGAGCAGGCGGGCTTCTCTTAGCTTGGCGCCGGTGAGGTCAACGCGCGACAGGGGTTTGTCTTCAAGGTAGCACCGGTGCCAGTTGACGCCGGGCAGGGCCGGGCTTTGGCAATCTGCACCGATCTGTTGCGCCTGCGCCGGCAATGTGTGGGCAGGCACAAAAAGAACCGTCAGGACCAGGAAGAAGAGTTGGATCACGCGCTTGTCGCTCCTGCGGATTTTTTGGGAATGCCGATCACGCGGCCGACCTGAGGCTTGATAGGCAGATTTTTGTGGGCGTCTTTCAGGTCCTGCAGTTCCGCCAATACCCAGTCGGGCATGACAGCGGAGCGCCGCGACTCCATGCTCACATGAATACCGATCTGCTCCATGGTCGCAGCAAGGTAGCCTTCTTCTGCGTGATAC
>JBCBUN010000521.1:0-1737 GCA_039818145.1 Pseudomonadota bacterium | reverse complement strand
CAAGTTTGACATCATCTTCTGCCGCAACGTGCTCATCTACTTTGACCAGCCCACCAAGAAGATGGTGCTGGAGCGGATGGCCGACATGCTGCCGGAAGACGGCTGTCTTCTTCTGGGTGCTGCTGAAACGGTTGTGGGTATCACAGATGCCTTCAAGCCGGTGCCAGGGGCGCGTGGGCTCTATGCCCGCAATCCTGAGGTGTATGCGGCCAATGCGGGGGCTCCGGCTGCCGCGGCTCCTGCTGCATCCGCCCGGCCTGCGGCGCCGGCCCGACCACCGCTTGCGACGGGGCTCAGCAAAACCGCTTAAGCGGTCTTGTACTTCTTGCGCATGAGAGCGACGTCCTGGGCGATTATTTCCTCCAGGATATCCAGATCGATGTCTTCAAGCTTGTTGATATACAGACAACTCACGGATGTGCGGTGCTTGCCGAGCTTGGCGAGCAGCTTCTGCTTGTCGGAAAAACCGGCCATCAGATAGACCGTCATTGCGCCTTTGCGCGGGCTGAAACCCGTCACCATCCAATCGCCTTCACGGCCCGACTCATAGACATAGTGGTACTTGCCATAGCCGATGATGGACGGGCCCCACATGACAGGGCGTTTGCCGGTCACGCGATGCATGATCTGCATCAGCACTTTTGCTTCGGCGCGCCGCCGTTCCGGCTCGACGGTCTTGATGAACGCCGTGACGCTTTGCTTGGTCGGTTTGGTCTTGAGGTCCGCCATGATGCCCCAGCCTAATGCGTGCAGGGCGCGAGGCAAAGGACCTGGCTGATCTGCTCAGGCTGCCCTAAGCGTCTTGAGCGTCTTGGGCGACATGGAAGAGTGCCCGCGCTCGGGGTTGGGCTCCACATCGATGCCGAGTTTTTCCTGCAGATGGTCCGCGCCGCCAATATAGGTGCCATCGAGCCAGATCTGCGGCACGGTGATCGGCGTCTTGGGGCCAACGATGGGTTTGACGCGCGCCAGCATTTCGTAGAGCGCGCCCGGACTTTTGACCACGTCGTGATAGGTGTAGGGGATGCCTGCGTCGTCGAGATACTGCTTGGCGCGCTTGCAGTGCGGGCAGTTCTCCTTGCCGAATACCTGATTGCCGGTGATCGGGAAGCGGCTGGTATAGGCGTTGATGGCCTTTTCCGCGAGCACACCGCGGTTGAGCGCTTCGCCCTGGCTGATGATTTCGCCTTCGACCAGAACGATCGGCGCGTGCCAGCCGCCTTTGCGCAGAGGTTTCCACCAGTTGGACAGCCAGTCGAGGACTTCGAATTCGATGGCGTTGGCGGCGGACGCGTTGCGCAACTCGTTTTCGATCGTGTCCTGGATCACGTCCTTGGTCAGGGCGCACTCGCCACAGGGAATCTTGACCTTGAAGGGCCCCCATTTGCCCGCCCAGCGGTAGAGCGTGATCTTTACCGGTGCCGGTTGGCTGTCCTGTTGCGTGTCGGCTGACATGGAAACCTCCATCAATCAAAGCGGTGCTGTGCGTGCGGGGCGCCGCGTCATGAACCGACATATTGGCGGAGGCGGCAGGGCAGGGAAGTCACAAGGCGGACAAGCGGGTTCACGTGCCTGTGAGACTCAAGAGGGGAGAAACAGGCAAAGAAAAAGGGCGCCTGCCTGATGCAGACGCCCTTTTGGTGTGTCCCGAAGTGAGGAGGTGTTATGCGGTTGCGGCTTCCGCGACTTCTTCCTCGACTGGATCGCGCAGAACATAGCCGCGGCCCCAGACTGTTT
>JBCBUN010000520.1:0-1738 GCA_039818145.1 Pseudomonadota bacterium | reverse complement strand
TGCGTTCCTGCAGAGCGCCCATGTCCGTTGCCAGTGTTGGCTGGTAGCCCACAGCAGACGGAATGCGGCCCAGCAGAGCGGACACTTCAGAACCGGCCTGCGTAAAGCGGAAGATGTTGTCCACGAAGAACAGCACGTCCTGGCCCTTGTCGCGGAAGTCTTCCGCCACGGAAAGACCAGCAAGAGCAACACGCGCACGCGCTCCGGGAGGTTCATTCATCTGGCCGTAGATCAAGGAGCACTTGGAGCCTTCTCCGCCGCCTTCCTTGTTCACGCCTGATTCGATCATTTCCCAGTAAAGGTCATTGCCTTCACGGGTCCGCTCACCGACGCCAGCAAACACAGAGTAACCACCGTGCGCCTTGGCGATGTTGTTGATGAGTTCCTGAATAAGAACCGTCTTGCCCACGCCGGCGCCACCAAAGAGGCCGATCTTG
Source organism: Pseudomonadota bacterium (assembly GCA_039818145.1). Taxonomy (GTDB): domain Bacteria; phylum Pseudomonadota; class Alphaproteobacteria; order CGMCC-115125; family CGMCC-115125; genus Pyruvatibacter. The sequence continues at coordinate 1,301 of JBCBUN010000520.1, read as the reverse complement.
CCGCCCTTCGCATATGGCGCAAGCAGATCCACCACCTTGATGCCCGTTACGAGCATTTCAGCTTCCGTTGACTGCTCAACGAAGTCCGGTGCATCGGCGTGAATGGGGCGCTTTTCAGTGAACTGGATGGGGCCGGCTTCATCCACCGGCTCACCGATCACGTTCATGATGCGGCCCAGAGTGCCATCACCAACAGGCACCTGAATGGCAACGCCTGTGTCGGTCGCTGTCTGTCCGCGAACAAGACCTTCGGTCGAGTCCATCGCGATGGCGCGAACTGTGTCCTCGCCAAGATGCTGCGCGACTTCCAGAACAAGGCGGTTGCCGTTGTTGTCGGTTTCAAGCGCGTTCAGGATTGCCGGCAGGTTATCTTCAAACCGGACGTCCACAACGGCGCCGATGACCTGGGTAATTTTGCCCACTGCGTTGGAGCTCATGGTCTGTATCCTCGGTCTCGTCTCAGTACCCGGCAGCACGTCATGTGCAGCCTTTGTTGATACCGCAGCGGCAGGTGCCGATACGGGCTTGGTCTCAATTTCATTTGCAGCCAAATCAATGACCGCAGAAGTCTCTATGCCCGGCGCTGGCAGGGCACGAGGCCCCGGCCGCTGTTGCCGGACAAACAGCCCAAGAACATTTGAAATGCTCTCAAGCAACGGACGCAGATAGCGTCCAATTCCGTTTTGCTTCGCCACCGACAGCGCCCCCCGGCTTGCTGTGTGCCCACTGACTGATTCCCTGGTCAGGCATGGGCATTGGTTGTGGTCGAAGGGGCTTGTCGCCGCTCTTGTGTCGTTTTGTATCTAGACCGCTTCCGCGCCCGAGATAATTTCAATCAGTTCCTTGGTGATCTGTGCCTGACGCGACCGGTTATAAGTCAGCGTCAGCTTGTCGATCATGTCGCCTGCATTGCGTGTCGCATTGTCCATGGCGCTCATGCGGGCACCCTGCTCAGAAGCGGCATTCTCCAGAAGCGCACGGAACACCTGCGTTGTCAGGCTGCGCGGCAGCAGATCATTCATGATCTCTGTTTCTTCCGGCTCATATTCGTAGGGCACGGGCTCACCCGCATCCGCGGAACGCTCGGGAATGGACGCCGGAATAATCTGCTGCTCAGTCGGGATCTGCGTCACAACGTTCTGGAAGGCAGAATAGAAGATCGTCGCGACGTCGAACTCACCAGCTTCAAACATGTCCAACACACGCTTGGTCACTGTTTCAGCCTGGGCATAACCAATGCGGCGCACGTCAGTGAACTCGAACGTGTCGATGATCAGATCAGCAAACTGACGCTTGAGAAT
>JBCBUN010000519.1:0-1740 GCA_039818145.1 Pseudomonadota bacterium | reverse complement strand
CGAGTGAAACCATTTGCATTCAAATGTTTTCATGATATAGTCACTGATATGGCATCCAAGACTGTCCAGCTCTCCGTTCGGATATCGGACACAGACGCAGCCTTTCTGGCTTCGCTCAACATTGATGGGGCAAACACCCCATCGGAGAAGCTCCGCGCAATCCTGAAAGCTGAGCGTGAACGCCAGACCATCGGCGGCGACGCCTCGGAAATTGCAGACTTGGTCCGCGGCATGATGCGCGCGGCACGAAGACGGGTAAGAGGTGCTGAACGGGCCCAAAAGGTTCGCTCAGATGTCGTAATGAACCTCTATGAAAGAGTTCCGGAGCTCGCCGGCTTTTTGATGGCCGGGCCGACGAAAGAGAGCCGCCCTGCCCTTGCTGAGTTCGAAGCCGCCCTTGTCGCTGACCTTTATGCATTGATTGAAGAGACCCTGTCGATTGCCCTCGTGGCGCGTAACAGGGTCTATGACGAAGCCGTTGCTGAGCCTCATCTAAGCCCGGTCCTGGACCTGGTGGCACTGATCAAGGCCGCGCAACCAACAACAAAGGGAACAAAATGACAGAGAATCTGGCCGGACGTATTACACGGCTCGTCTCAGGCAGCCTGAACGCGATTGTTGATGCGGCTGAAAACAGCGTGCCCGAAACGGTCATGAAGGAAGCCATTCGGGAGGTCGAACAGGCGACCGATGAAGTCCGACATGAGCTGGGCAAGGTGCTTGCTGACAAACATCATGCTTCACGACGCCTTGCGGAAACGACATCCAAGCACGAAGCCCTCAGCGAGAGCATTGAGACGGCTGTCGCCCAATCACGCGACGACCTCGCCGAAGCTGCCATCACTCGTCAGCTGGACCTCGAGGCGCAACTGCCAATCCTGGAAAGAGGGCTGCGCGACTTCGCTGAGCGTGAAGCTGAACTGGAAGGTTACATTGCTGCGCTCGACGGGCGCCGTCACGAAATGGAAGAAGACCTGTCTTCCTTTGTCGCCTCACGTGCACAGGCAAGTGATGGTGGCACAGATGGTGCGCCTGCCGCTGTCACAGGCAACAATGCATCGGCCAAAGCCGAGCGTGCGGGCAGCGCTTTCAACAGGGCTCTCAAGGGCGCGACAGGTGTGCCAGCAAATTCGGCAGCAGATGCAGAAACAGCCGCAAAGCTTGCTGAACTCAACGACGTGGTTCGCTCGAACCGGGTCAAGGAGCGGCTGGCCACCATCAAGGCTGCACGAGGCGCTGCATCTTGAGCGCATTCGACCCTTCGATCGCGCCGTTTACATCGGCCCTTGTGCTCATGGGGCTGATCGCCCTTGCAGAGGTGATCGGAGCGATATTTGGCATCATGCCGTCGGCGATGCTGGACAACGCGCTGCCGGATTTTGATACCGACATCGATATTGATCTCGATACGGAATTTGAATCCGGGGTTGGCGGCCCACTTGACGGCGACGTACCGGACGCTTCCGTCGGGCCTACGACCGGTCCGTTCACGGCCATCTTGAACTGGCTGTGCATCGGGCGAGTTCCCATCCTTGTCTTGATAGTAGCCTTCCTGAGTGCCTTTGGCTTGACCGGGTGGCTGGTTCAGGGGTTTGCAACAGAGACGTTTGGTACCCCGTTGCCGATCAGTCTGGCTCTTCTTCCAGCCATAGCTGCCGCTGTGCCATCAACACGCTGGCTTGGACTGGCAATCGCGAAAGTGATGCCAAAGGAACAAACTGAAGCTCAGTCGTCTGCGGG
>JBCBUN010000518.1:0-1742 GCA_039818145.1 Pseudomonadota bacterium | reverse complement strand
CAAGTTCTTTGGAGAGCCTGCTCTTCGACTGCAGGACTTGATGCGGACCACATATGATGGACGCGGGCAGGTAAACATCCTTGCATCCGACAAACTCATTCGTGCACCGCAGCTTTATGCCACCTTCATGCTCTGGCTGATGTCGGAGCTGTTTGAGGAATTGCCGGAAGTCGGTGACCCGGAGAAACCGAAACTGGTTTTCTTCTTTGATGAAGCCCACCTGCTTTTTGATGACGCGCCCAAACACCTGGTTGATCGCATTGCGCAAGTTGTGAAGCTCATCCGCTCCAAAGGGGTGGGCATCTATTTTGTGACGCAGAACCCGCTTGATGTGCCCGACGAAGTGCTGGGCCAGCTAGGCAATCGGATCCAGCACGCGTTGCGCGCATTCACGCCGCGTGACCAGAAGGCCGTGCGCGTCGCAGCCGATACGTTTCGGGCAAACCCCAATCTCAAGACGGCGGAAGTCATCACGCAACTGGGTGTCGGTGAAGCATTGACCTCCACCCTTGGTGAAAAAGGTGTGCCGGGCATTGTGGAGCGCACATTGATACGGCCTCCAAGCTCCCGCCTTGGACCGGCTACACCCGATGAGCGCAAGGCGACACTTGCATCCAGTCCGGTTGGTGCGACCTATGACACCGCCATCGACCGGGAATCTGCCTATGAAATTCTCCAGAAGCGACGGGCCGAACTTGAGGCAGAACGCGCTGAGGCGGAAAAAGCGGCAACCGCTGAAAAAGAGCGCAAGGAACGAGAAAAAGCAGAAGCTCGGGCCCGCCCCAAAGCGTCACGGCGCCAAGGAGCGACTGAAGCTTTCATCAAATCCATGGTTCGACAGGTTGGGCGTACTCTTGGCCGCGAGTTGATCCGGGGAATTCTGGGCTCGATCAAACGATAGGCCACTCGCCACTGGGTTGCAGGCTGAAGCACCAATTCGCACCGCGCCCCAAAACGTGTGCTGAACTAAACACACAACTTTTACGTTTATTTTACAGAGCTCATCTCTAATCAGGGCACACCCGCTTAAGGCAGGTGGCCATGAGAGGGGAAATTCATGAGCATTTTTGATCGCGGCGCCAAGGGCGCCAAAGGAAGCGCAAAGTCCAAAAAGGGCGACGCTTCAAAGCCTAATGCCACAATAGAGGCAACATTAACAGCACTCGCCGCCGGCGAACCTGTCAGCTTGCCGGACGGGGCGGAAGCTGGTGAAGCGGGCGCGCAGTGGCAGGCGATTGCGACAATCGCCAGCAAGATGCGCCAGGCTGCGCAGCTGTCTCAGATGGTGGATGAGATGCCCATCAACGTCATGATGTGCGATCCCGAAGACTTCAAGATCCGCTACGTCAACAAGACGAGCATCGAGACACTTCGGACCATCGAAGAACACCTGCCCATTACAGCGGACGAGGTGGAAGGCGCATGCATTGACGTGTTCCACAAAAGTCCGGTGCACCAGCGCACGATGCTGGGCGACCCTGCCAATCTGCCGCATAAGGCGCTGATTCAGGTCGGGCCTGAGAAACTTGAACTCAATGTTTCTGCCATCACCAACCCGGACGGTTCCTATGCCGGCCCCATGGTGAGCTGGAGCCTGGTAACAGCCCAGATTTCAATGGCTGAAAAGGTGAAAGGCGTTGTTGATGTGGTTGCATCTGCATCAACAGAACTCGATGCGACTGCACGCGGCATGACAGGCACGGCTGAGGAAGCAACCAGCCGTTCCGCGACAGTGGCATCTG
>JBCBUN010000517.1:0-1748 GCA_039818145.1 Pseudomonadota bacterium | reverse complement strand
CTTTGTCGACATTCACACGCATTACGATGGTCAGGCGACTTGGGATCAGGAGATGGCTCCCTCTAGCTGGCATGGGGTGACCACGGTCGTGATGGGCAATTGCGGCGTCGGCTTTGCCCCTGCCGCCCCTGACAGCGGTTGTGACACCATGCCAGGACGAAGGGGCAAGGGCTGTGTCCCAGGTGGCCTGGGCATCATAGTGGGTGTGGATGTCGACCCAGCCCGGTGTCACCAGCGCACCCGTGGCATCAATCTCACGGGCGGCAGTGCCGGACACGGCGCCGACTTCGACGATTACATCGTCTTTGATGGCAATGTCGCCGGTGAATGTGGCGTCGCCGGTGCCGTCAGCGATGGTGCCGCCACGGATGATGAGATCGTATGTCATGGGTGTCTTCCTTACCGTGCCGTGCCGTGTCTGTCTGCCGGGTGTGCGGTTCGCTAGCCCATGGCCGGGTTCTGAGGAACGGAGTCGCAGGTTGGATCAACCGGTGACCATGGTTGGGCAGAGTCGGCCCAGAAGCTTGAGGCAACCTGCACCCAGCTGCTGTCGGACAGAGACCCGGCCTTGATGATGGTGAGGCCGGGGTTTTCTTCAATGAAGCTCACAAGGGGTGAGCCGCACTCGCCGCAGAACCCGCGTTTGACGTGGCTGCCCGCAGTTCCCTGTACTGTGTAGGTCTTGAGGTCGCCCTTCATGTCCACAGCAGCGGAGGGGACGAACACGATTGTCGCTTTGCCGCTGCCTGTGGACTTTTGGCAGTCCGTGCAATGGCAATGGTGGCTGGAGACCACCTGATCGCGGTCAAATGAGTAGGTTACATCGCCGCAAAGGCAGCCACCGGTTGCTGTGTTGGTCATTTCGTTTCCCCGTCTGGTTTTTTGTTGGCAGCAGTCTAGCCCGAGGTGTCTTCGGAGTCAGGGGGCCGTGTCCACCTGGCTACCCAAGAGGTAATTGGACAACGCAGAGTCTCGCCGCAGGCTGACGTCATGACCGACGTTCCACACTCAATAGCAGCATCGCTGCCTCCCCGTCGCGACGTGCATGTGGCGAACACACGCCTGTCGATTGTTGATGAGGGTGAAGGAGAGGCCGTGCTGTTGTTGCATGGCTATCCCCAGAGCCTACTCACCTGGCGTCATGAGATTCCGTCACTTGCGCAGCGGGCGCGCGTGATCGCACCGGACTGGTTTGGCTGGGGCCTTTCAGAACGCGGGTTTGCGACGCCCGCGCGGTACTGGGACGAGGTCGCGCGCATCGGACTCTTGCTCGATGCACTTGATGTGGACCGGTGCACCCTTGTGGGCCACGACTATGGTGGATTTCTGGGCCTTGGTTTTGCCATCCGGAATCCGGACAGGGTGGAGCGGCTTTCCATCATCAATTCGCGGGCGCACCGGACCTTCCCCCAGCCAACCTAAGGGCAGTTCGCAATCCTGTGTGCCATGGCCCGGGTGCCCGGCTTGCGGCAGCTTGTGCATCTGGTTCCGCTGGGTCGTCTCAACAAGGCGCTGCTCCAGCGGCACATCAAGCAGGGGTGTTTTGATGATGCGCTGCTGGACCACTATGTGGGTTGGATGGACACGCGGGAAGGGCGCCGCTGGGTGACGCACTTCTTTCGCCACTACCAGATGCCGGCCCGTCGCGATCTTGATCTTGAGATTGACCGCATTGTCTGCCCGACAACGATTATCTGGGGTGACAGGGACCCTTATTGCCCCGTCGAGATCGGCCGTGACCTTGCGGC
>JBCBUN010000516.1:0-1755 GCA_039818145.1 Pseudomonadota bacterium | reverse complement strand
CATGTATGCCTCGTCTTGAGCGTGCGTATCGAGCGTGCTTCCAAAAGCACCCCCGGGGTGGATTAACCGATGCGGATACGTGTGTCGGACAGGAATTCAAGCGGCGGAACCGGCAGATTTTCCGGAGCCGGACCACGGCGGATACGCCCTGCAATGTCGTAGTGCGAACCGTGGCAAGGGCAGAACCAGCCACCGAAATCACCCTGGTCTGACAGCGGCACGCAACCAAGGTGCGTACACACACCAATCAGCACCAGCCACTTTTCTGTGTCAGATGCAGCACGGTTGATGTCTTCGGCGTCAGCTGTCGGGTCAATATTGGCGTTCCGCGCGATCGGATCGGGCAACTCATCCATGGAGACCGATTTGGCCTCTTCGATTTCGGCTGCGGTCCGGTGACGGATAAAGACCGGCTTACCGCGCCACATGATCGTTACGCCCTGCCCCTCGGCGACACCGCTGATGTCCACTTCCGTGGAGGCCAGCGCGCGCGTTGAAGCGTCCGGGTTCATCTGGTCAACCAGCGGCCAGACGGCAAAAGCACCGCCGACAGCGGCAAAGGCGCCTGTGGCCACATACAAGAAGTCGCGACGGGTGGGCTCTTCGCCTGCCTCGGTCACTGCTGAATTAGCGTCTGCCAACGGATGTGTCCTCCGGACTTGGATATTCGGTCTTGGCGCCCTGGCAAGGACGACATGATGGTCTAAACCAGCAACGAAAACGACGCAGAATTGTTGGTAGGACTCAAGTTACGCTTACTAAAAAGCTGGCGCGTCGCTTCGTTCTTTTGCCACCCGCAAAGCTAAATTGTCCACCCCCGTGGGGTTATGTGGCACGATGACGCAAGTTTTTGCTGCCAAGTGACTGATATGTCTGGAAAAAGGCCGTGTGGGGACAAGCCCCGTGACGCCCATCCGCCCCTCAGTTCCCTGACTTTATGAGCGAGTCACGACAATGCGCCTTGCGCTCTACGAGCCGGACATTCCCCAAAACGCAGGCACAATCATGCGATTGGCGGCCTGTATGGGCGTATCAGTGGACATCATAGAGCCGTGCGGATTCACCCTTTCAGACCGCAGGTTTCGCCGTGCCGGGATGGACTATCTCGACCATTTGGACCTGACCGTCCACGCCTCATATGAGGCCTTCGCACTATCCCCGGCGAGAACAGCCAGCCGCACGATCCTGCTGACCACCCGCGCGGACACCTTCCACCATGAGGTCACCTACAAACCCGGCGACACGCTGATGCTGGGCCGCGAGAGCGCCGGTGTGCCGGACGACGTACACAATGCCGCAGACCTGCGCGTGAAAATTCCCATGGCGCCGGTCCCATCTTTGCGCTCGCTCAATGTTGCCATGGCCGCCTCCATGGTACTTGGCGAGGCGCTGCGCCAGACGGGTCAGTTCCCTGATTCCGTTCAACCAGGTGCATCTGACATAACAATGCCTGCCACAACTGGAGTATCCCCGTGAGTGATGCCGCCCTCTCTGCCCCATCGAGCGCTGACTATGTAAGCGAGGACCACAAGGCCACCGCCGCTGCATGGTTCCGCCAGCTGCGTGATGACATCTGCGCCAGCTACGAAAAGATCGAAGACGAGCTGACAGGCACCAATGCCGACATGCCCGCGGGTCGCTTTGAGCGCACGCCTTGGCAGCGCGGTGATGAAAACGAAGACAAAGGCGGCGGCGAAATGTCCGTTATGAAAGGCCGCGTCTTTGAAAAAGTCGGCGTGCACATCTCCACCGTCT
>JBCBUN010000515.1:0-1759 GCA_039818145.1 Pseudomonadota bacterium | reverse complement strand
CCGGCAGCCGCAAATGGGGATCGCCCTATCTGACCCGTACCTGCTTCTCCATGCTGGGCGAAGCCGTACCCGATCATGTTGAGAGCGCCGGCGATGTAGCGACCGTGGCGTTTGGCGAGAATGAGCAGCAAGTCATCGGGTACGGCTTCGCCCAGCATGGAGAAGCAGGTACGGGTCAGATAGGGCGATCCCCATTTGCGGCTGCCGGTGTCCATGTAGAACGTGAAGAACGCATCCCAGTGGTCTTCCGTTATGTCTGAGCCGGTGACCCACTCAATCTCGATGTCATTTTCGATGGCGCGGGCTCGTTCCTTTTTCAGGTTTTTGCGTTTGCGCGAGGCAAGTGCATTGAGGAACCCGTCGAAGTCTCCATAGCCGTCGTCTTCCCAGTGGAATTGCTGGTCAGTGCGTTGCAGGAAACCAATGTCGCCCAGGTGGTTCCACTGATCTTCGGACAGGAAGGTCATGTGGCATGATGACAGATTGAGTTGATTGGTTATCTCAACAAAAGCAGCAGCAATCTGATCTTCGGTTTGTTGACTGTCAGGGCCGGGCCGGGCCAGCAGTCGACGTCCCGTGGCAGGTGTGAAGGGCACGGACACCTGGAGCTTTGGATAGTATTGGCCACCGGCGCGTTCCCATGCATCGGCCCATCCGTAGTCAAATACGAATTCACCCTGAGAATGGCCTTTGAGGTAAGCAGGCGCGCATCCGGCGATGGTGCCTTGCCCGTCCTCCACCAGCACGTGATATGGCTTCCACCCGGTTTGGGCTGTGGCGGAGCCAGACTCTTCCAGCGCTTTCAGGAACGCGTGTGAGAGAAACGGATTATACGGAATGTCGCCGCCCGGATTGGCGCACGCGTCCCACTGAGCGGCATCGATGCTGCTCATGCTTTCTGCTGCGCGTGCAATGATTTTTTCGGCGTCGCCCATGTGACCTCAGTCTAACTGCCCCCGCTATGTAATTGAAAGTAGGGCGGTGTTCACGGGCGGAAAGTTTCGAAGATGATCTGGTCAGCGTGAAGCGCTGCCGTATCCCGATGAGCGTCGCTGCGGACAGTCCAGGTCAGGACCGGCAGGCCCAGGCGGCGTCTCAGGGCAACGGACCATTGCGGTAGCGCATTGATGTCAAAGCCGATGAAGTGTGGGCGGCTTTGCACGTTGTAGAGCATATGGCGCAGGGCAAACCGCTGAGCGGCCGGCATCTGCAGGGCGGGGCCGTTTGAGTAGCCATAGGACAACTGTCCGCGCGTGATGTCCGGCGCATTTGCCGCGAACCATCCCATGGAACGAGGATTGAATGACATGACGGCTGCACGGTCGCGGTAGCTTGCCAGAACCTCGGCGGTTCGTTTTTCAAGCGGGCCTTCATGTCCTGTTTTGATTTTCAACTCAATCACCGGTACGACCTTGCCGCTGACCTGGTCCAGAAATTCACCAAGGGTCTGCATGCGGTCAGACGATGCTTTGAAGGCGACGGTTTTGAGTTCAGCAGATGTGCGCTTGAAAACTGCACCGGTTTCTTCCGTCAACCGGTCGAGGGTCGCATCGTGGAACACCATTGCTTCGCCGTCCGCGGAGAGCTGGAGATCGCATTCAATCGCATACTGACTGTCAATCGCGGCCTGAAACGCCTTTGGCAGGTTTTCGACCACGCCGTCCTCAAGACCATGCAGTCCGCGATGGGCGACTGGCGTTGATGTGAGCCAGGAAAGATCGCGCGCCATATCAGCTGATCTCGAACACGGCGTCGATTT
>JBCBUN010000514.1:0-1761 GCA_039818145.1 Pseudomonadota bacterium | reverse complement strand
TGAAGGAGAAAATGGTCGGGGCAAGAGGATTCGAACCTCTGACCCCCTGTTCCCAAAACAGGTGCGCTACCGGGCTGCGCCATGCCCCGACCGAGCCAAAACAATCAGCGAAAACCGCCATTTGCGTCAGCGAGGCGGGACATTGGCTCAACAGACCCGCTCCTGCAAGCCCATTAGGCCCCAAATCGCGTTTTCCTTACTTTTTCTTGTGTCGGGGCATCAACTTGAAGACCCCCGTGGCATGCAGAATAGGTCGTGAACCGACCGACACGTGAGCCTCCACAAAGGCAACGGACCGAGTTGCCCGGGTCACCCTAGCCGTCCCTTCCACCCAATCACCGACCTTGGCGATAGAGAGGAAGTCCGCGTTCAGACGAATGGTGAGTCCGACAATCTGCGTATGTCGCCAGACCGCCGTGCCCATCAGACCATCGGCAAAGGCCGTCACCAGCCCGCCATGGACAATGCCCATGCCGTTGCAGTGTTGTTCGGCGGCGCGGAAGCCGTGCCGGAAGCTGCCGTCAGCGTCAATGCGATGAAAGAACGGCCCGTTGTGGGTCGTAAACGGCCCGCGATTGGTGCTCTCCTCAAAGCCTTCCGGCGGATTGGGAGCGGTCTGGTCAGCCAGACCGGATTTGGTTGGTGTTGTCATGAGGCGGGAATATCGCAGCTGATGCCGGGTGTCACCCGTCACCTGGTGACGGCGTGGCGTCGAAAAGGGGGTGCGAGACCCGGTCCCCGACCCTGATGCCGATCCGCTTTGCTGTTCCCGCATTGACCTCAAATACAGCCGACGCAGGGTAGCGCGAGGAAACAATGGCTTCTGAATAGGGCACGGTGTTTTCAGCCACGCTGACGATACGCCCCATTGGGTCGATGAAAATCATGTCCAGAGGCAGCGGCGTGTTGCGCATCCACATGGTGATGACGCGTGGGCTTTCGAAATCAAAGAGCATGCCGGCGTCTGGGGCCAGATCCTCGCGAAACATGAGCCCCGTCCGACGGCGCTCTTCGGTGTCGGCAAGCTCGACCGTGAAGCCATGAACACCCGTTGAGGTCTCAATGGTGAGGCTATCAGTTGCGGTTTCAGATGGCGGATTTGGTTCTGCGCAGGCAGCTAGACCTGTGACAGCAAGTGTTGCCGCAAGCAGCAGGGCTGCAAGGTTACGCATACAAGAGACCTGCAAAATCAGTGGACCGGGCGGTGAGTGCTAATCAAGCAACTCGATGGTGGCGACCATAAGGCCTTTGTCGCCCTCGCCAAACCGTACCTGAACCTGCTGGCCCTGACGCAATTCACGGATACCTGCTTCGCGCAGTGTTTCCATGTGCACAAAGATGTCCGGCGTGCCGTCTCCGCGGGTCACAAACCCATAGCCCTTGGCCCGGTTGAACCATTTGACCGTGGCTGTCTCCTGGTCACCAACTGCGACCACGCGCGGTGCCCGCGACTCGCCATTGGTTTTTGGAGGATCGGTCTGGACGGGAGCAGCAACGGCCGTGCTGTCATCTACCTCAAGCACACGAAGGGCCTGTGTGCCCTTGGGTCGCTTGACCGCCTCACATTCAACTGTGGCCCCTTCCCGCGCTGCATCGAGCCCCGCCTGCTTGAGACACGACATGTGCAACAACACGTCCGCCGAACCATCTTCGGGGACAATGAAGCCATAGCCTTTGGTTGTATCGAACCACTTGACGACGCCCGTCACTCTGAACGCGAGTTCTGCGTCGCTTGCGGCCTCTCCCTGAACCTGCATTTGC
>JBCBUN010000513.1:0-1769 GCA_039818145.1 Pseudomonadota bacterium | reverse complement strand
CTCAGCACCCGAAGCAATACTCACCACCACGCGACATGACCCAGTTCTCACTGGCCCTTATGCGCACATTCCCGGAACGGGCCAAGGGCCTGGTCGGCACAAGTTTCGCCTGGAAAGGCATCACGTATCAGGGACCGCGGAACTTCCTCAGCGCCCTTTCCGGTAACAGCTCCGCCAGCACCGCTGGAGCTAATGTCACGCCAAAGGTCAATCGCGCCAAGACAGGCAAAGCTGGCGACCGCGATGTCATTGCTGTCGTCTGGAACGCCACCAATGCTGCAAATGCGGATCAACTCATTGTTGCTTCACTGAATGCGGCCAAGGCCAACAAGCTTGCCCCTGCTCCTGCGCCAGTCGCCACCACAGCGACGCCTGCCCCGACGCAAGCCGCAGCCATCGTCACAGGCGATTGGGGTGTACAGCTTGGCGCATTTTCGACGGAAGCCGCTGCAAAGGCGCAGCTATCCGCTGCAACCAAGATTTCGCCGCAGCTCGCTCAGGCCACCACACGGGTTGAGCCGCTGCAGCGTGCCACCGGCACGCTTTACCGCGCCAAATATCTTGGTGTGGATGAAGCCACAGCACGCAGCATCTGCACCCAGATCAAGGCCGCCGGTGCCGCCTGTATCCCGCTTTCAAAGTAAGAGCATCCTGACAGCTTCAAACGAGGCTGGCTGCCTCTGTGGTCAGCTTGGCGCAAAGCCCCCTTCCAAGGGATGGCAGCGCTGACTCAAGCTGGTGGATGGTGTCGGGACCAGCTTTGCCAAGAGACAAGGGCATCTCGGGAAATGCCCTCACCTGGGCATCCCCCTTGTGCAGCACCACCAGGTTTTCGTGCCGCGGGTCGCTTTCCAGCCTGTCGAACAAGGACAGCACTGCCATCCTCGGGCCTTCAATCACCTGAATGAAGCCGCGACTGCCTGTCAGTAAAATGCCTGTAATGCCATCACGCACATTGTTGCGTCGGGCGCAGGCGACGAGGTGGGACAGATCATCAGGGTGATAGCACCCGTTCGCCCCGCTCACATCACTCACATACGCCAACTGGCAAAACGCCATGTGCCCTCACGCAAGTATTTCGCACGAACCCATATTCGTCGTTCGTAAAACTCTGCGCGCAAATGGTAAACGGTCTGTTAATCCGCCTGCGGATCAGTGCCCAATCAAAACAATACGTCGTCGATGGGCTTCAGAGGTGCGGGCACATCATCCATCCCAAGCATCTGCTTGAGATCAATTTCGATGGTTGTGGAGATGGCCGAGACCGGCACGTCATGCACCCCACCCTCAAACGGGTCTTCCGTCGAATCGCTGACTTTTTCCATCACGTAGAACACCCATGAAATGAGCATCGTGAAGGGCACAAGAACAAACATGTATTCCTGCCCCATCAACTCGCTGAGAGCATGGGTCTCCACCTCACCCTGAAAGGCATCCAGAAACCCGAAGGGAAGCAGGACGACAAACAGCCACGTGAAGACGGTTCCAAAAAACGCGATCTGTCGGGGGAATGGCGTCTTGTCGATGCGCTCCGCTTTCCCCTGGCTGTCATAGAAGCGCGTGATCATATCCATCATGGAGACTTCGCGGATTGGATCGAGCTGACCCTCAAGAGCCAGGTCACGCACATCCGCCCCCTGCAACCGCATGATCTGGGTTGCCGGATTACCGCATTTTTCCACGACATCAATTTCTTCCTGCTCCAGATAACGCAGGTAACTTTCCTTGCGCTGATGGAACGCGTGACCATCCATGTCGCGTCGGAAATC
>JBCBUN010000512.1:0-1769 GCA_039818145.1 Pseudomonadota bacterium | reverse complement strand
GTAAGCAGCCGCCGAGAAGACCGCTGGGCGCTGTTCTGGGATGTGATGGTTTTTCAGTTGAAGCTCGGCCTCGATGCTCTGCGTGATCTCGTCCTGAGCCCCCTGTCCTTCGGAGCCCTGCTGCTCGGCGTCATCGCAGGCGGCGACAAGCCCTACCAGTATTTTGAACGCCTGCTGCGTTTTGGCCGCCAGACGGAGCGGATCATCAATCTGTTTGGCACCGCACGCGTGCCCTACGACCCCTATGAAGGCACGTCAGACAATCTCGCCGTCGACAAGCTGTTCTCCAACGTGGAAGAGCTTCTGCGCCGCAATGTGGATGGCAGCGAAAAGGCATCGTCTGCCAAAACCAAGGTCGACGAGACAATCGATGAACTGGAAGCCCGCCTTGAAAAGCTGAGGGTAAAGGCGAAACAACGGTTCGAGAGCGGCCCCACGGTCTGACGGCTCACCGGCCGCAGCAGACGCGCATCACACCTGTTTTCGTTCCGTATGCGCCTTGATAGCAGCGACGATGTTCTCCAACGCCTCTGCCGATGACGCCTTGAGACCATCATACGCCTGAAAGACATGCGGCATGTCCGGCCAGACATCGATGGTGATGTCCGTCCCCTTTTCCTTTTGCACCTGTGCGAACTCCACAATCATGTCCCGCAGGACTTCCCGCCCGCCTGCCTGCAGATAGATCGGCGCGAGCCCCCGGTAGTCCTGATAGATAGGTGACAGCGCTTCGCGTCCAAAGGCACCCTGCGGGTCAAGCCACTCGCCGAATTTGAGGGCCATCCATCCCTGCACAAGGTCATACCGGTCATTGTCACGCAGGCTGGCGCCACGGTCGCCAATGTCCGTCCACGGACATAATCCGATGCACAGCGCCGGCTGCTCCAGCCCCTGCGCCTTGAGGGTCTGCAGCAGCATTAGGGACATATGCCCGCCCGCGCTATCACCAATCACCACAATGTCCTTGGGCGCAACGGTCTGCGTCACATAGGTCCAGGCGGCAAGCGCGTCCTCCGCCTGAGCCGGATGAGGATGTTCAGGCGTCAGGCGGTAGTCCGGCGCAAAGACATAGGCCCCAGTATGGTGCGCCAGCATGGCCGCAAAGCGCGCACTGACGCCGCCATGAAACGTGTAGCCGCCCCCATGGAGATACAGAAGCGTCACGCCCGAGCTTCCCGCCTTTGGCCGATACCAGCACCCTTTGGGGTCGGCAGTGGGCTCTTTGCTGACTTCATAGACATCATCGGTTTCCGGTTGAACGCTGTCGAACAGCAGCCGGCCGCGCACGATATCTCCCCCCGTCATGGCGGAGGTAAACTGGTGACGGACAAAGCGGATACCGATTTCCAGATTAGCGTCCCAGTCCGGCGCCAGACGCCGCCCCACCGCGTGCCGCAGATAGGTTGAGATCGCGATACGGTTGAGGGTCGCAAAACTCTTGAGACGCAACATAAAGGGGCCGGAGAAATTCAGTTTCGACATGGCGGATACCTCGCTTAAAGACGGCCCCTTTATTGTCCGCACGCGCCGCCGCTTATAGAATGAATGCGTCAGTTGGGAGTGCGATGATGAAGCCCGTATCAAAGCTGCAATTGCCGCCATCACAGCTTTCGGGCTGCGTGTTTGCCGCCATATGCCGCGACACACGCGGTGCGGCCCTCTCTGATGAAGACAGGGTTTCCTATTTCCCCGCGTCGCCCCTCGTGACGCTCACCCTGGTGCGTACGGGCAGGCTCTACATGCTTCCCACAGGACGGGACTGGCACGAT
>JBCBUN010000511.1:0-1770 GCA_039818145.1 Pseudomonadota bacterium | reverse complement strand
CCCTACCGCATCTACACTGTGTGCGGCGCACCACCTCCGACATCCGGTGGCACGACCGTTTTACAGATCTTGGGGTTGCTTGAAAGCTTCTATATGCAAAACGCAGAGCCTCAGTCCGCGGACGCCATTCATCTGATCTCCGAGGCAAGTCGTCTGGCCTACGCGGACAGAAACCTCTATCTCGCAGACCCGGATTTTGTGGATGTCCCGGTGGAAGGCATGCTGGACCGGTCCTATCTTCGTCTGCGCAGCCGCCTGATTCATCCTGACCAGACCTCGTCGAAGGATCCACTCGCTGCCGGCCGCCCGGCCGGTTCGTCGGCATCCTATGTGCCGGCTGAGCCCAAACCCGCGCATTCAACGTCTCATTTTGTGGTGCGTGATGACTGGGGACACGTCGTCTCCATGACCACGTCCATTGAGGCGCCCTTCGGCAGCCATATGATGGCAGGCGGGTTCCTGCTCAATAATCAGCTTACGGATTTCTCTTTTCATCCAGCACGTGATGGTCGGATCATTGCCAATCGTCCTGAAGCCGGCAAGCGTCCACGCTCATCCATGTCACCGATGATCGTGTTGGATGAGAATGGCGATTTTTACGCAGCCATTGGTTCACCCGGCGGCAGCCGCATCATCGCCTTCGTGGCACAGAGCCTGATTGGCATTCTCGACTGGGACATGAGTGTGCAAGAGGCAATTGACATGCCCCGGCATGTTCACCGCAACACGACGCTGGAACTCGAAGAAAACACGTTCATCAGCACGCTGGCAGACGGCCTGCGGGCGCGTGGCCACACAGTTGAGGTGAAAGAGATCACCAGTGGACTGCACGGCCTGC
The DNA here is from genome assembly GCA_039818145.1 of Pseudomonadota bacterium. Taxonomy (GTDB): domain Bacteria; phylum Pseudomonadota; class Alphaproteobacteria; order CGMCC-115125; family CGMCC-115125; genus Pyruvatibacter. The sequence goes on along the minus strand of JBCBUN010000511.1, from coordinate 932 downwards.
GAATGATTGGAGACGACCTTGAGGGCGGAGCAGACCCGCGTCGTGAAGGTGTGGTGCTGGATTAGCGATGCTGCGCCAGTGACGTGAGGCCGATCAAGGCCACGTCCGGGGCTGTGATCAGATAAAGCGGAATCTCAGCAAGATAGCTCTTGAAGCGACCTTTTGCTTCAAACCGGTGGCGTAGCAACCGCTGGTTCAGCAGGTCGCCCCAGCGCGGAAGAATGCCGCCTGCCAGATAAACACCGCCTTGCGCACCCAGTGTGAGCGCCAGGTCACCGGCCGCCGAGCCAAGCAGGCCTGTAAAGAGCTCGACGGTTTCCTGTGCAAGAGGCGACGAGCCGTCCTGCGCCATGCGAGCGATATCAGCCGCGGTGGGCTTGCCGGTTTCCGGCGACCCATCGAGAGCGCCAAGCGCCGCGTACAGCGTTTCCATGCCGGGTCCGCACAGCACACGTTCTGCAGATACATGGCCATAGGTCTGCATCAACTGAAACAGAAGCGAGATCTCACGTTCATTGCCGGGCGCAAGCGAGACGTGCCCACCCTCGCCGGAGAGAGCTGTGAACTTGCCCTCTGAATCCGGCACGAGACCGGATACGCCAAGCCCTGTTCCCGGTCCAAGTACGCCTATTGGCGCGCCTTTCTGTCGCTTGTTGCCCCCAATCTGCATCACATCGGCGTCCACAAGACGCGGCAGCGCGACGGCTACCGCCGTGAAGTCATTGACCAGAATGGGAGCATCGACATCCGTTGCAGAAGCAATGGCATCTGCACTAACAACCCAGGGGCAGTTGGTCATTTCGATATAGGCGTCTCGACCTGACGCCTGTACGGGCCCGGCAGCGCAGATCGCAACGCCGCCAATCTCAGGGTTGCCGGTCTGATCAAGAAACGTCTTGAGTGCGTTTTCCAGTGTTGGAAACAGCGCCGTC
>JBCBUN010000510.1:0-1774 GCA_039818145.1 Pseudomonadota bacterium | reverse complement strand
AGAAGCGGCACGTATTGATCAAGAAGGCTTAGTCACCTAGCCGTCATCATCTGCGCCGCGTGCGCTGCTTTCCGGGACAGCCACAGCGGTTGCGTCTATCTCAGCCGGCCCGCTCTCACCAGGCGGGATATCGGTCTGTGTGGATACGTTTGCTTGAGCATCATCACTCGCGCTGCCACCGATTTCAAAGATACGTCGCAGGATGCCCGGCAAAAGGGCAGCTGCAGGGTTTACGATCACTTCCGGATCGTTGGATTTGCCAGATATTCCGTAGGTGATGCCGAACACGCCCTCGCCTTCGCGACCAACGAATAGTTCGCCGATAACGGGTATGTTTCCGAGAAAGCTGTTGACGGTATAGGCGGGAATAATTGTGCCGCCCAGGTCAATTTCATCTGTTTCGCGATCCACGTGACCCTTGATGGTTGCGCCGATTGCAGGTCCAGACAGGATTGCGTCTTTCAAGTCGATGGCTCGCGCATTGACACGCACCGGCGCATCCAACCGCGTGAACAGGATGCCTTCACCTTGCAGCGTGTCACTGATGCCAGTCAGTGAACCAAGGGTCAAAACATCCGCCACGATCGGCGCATTGCGTATGCGCAATGTGTCACCGGTCAGGCGGCCCTCTAGCGGACTGCCGTCCAGCCGATCGTCAATTTCAGCTGAAAAGTCCACATTGCCGCCGTCCATGTTGTCGTAAAGATCCAGTCCCCGAAGCACTGCACCTGCATTGCCGGATGTTGCCTCGACTTTTCGAGTGCCATAGGTCGTCGGCTTCATCTCAATATCGAGTTCACCGCCGGTTTCAAACACACCGTCTACGGACAATTCCTGCATACGTGAGCCAACCATCTTCAAGGATGCTGTTACGCCGGTAAGGACTTCCCCTACATGGGCGGTGACGCGATCCACGTTGGCGTTTGCAAGAATGACTTCATCAGACACTTGACCTTCTTCAGCAGGTGTTGCGTCTGCGAATAGATCATCCAGAAAATCCTGAGCATCAAATGCGGGACCGTTCACATCTATCCGACCGATTCCGTCTTCAGGGGAGCGAACAGCGACACCAGACAGGTCGGTTCCATTCGCAAGAAGCAAACGGGACACCGATGCATGCTGCATCGTCCCGTTCGGATCAAAAAACGCGCTGCCCTGCAGTTGAACGCCCTGACCTGACATGCTCATTCCCGACAAGGTAATGCTGCCGTCGTCGGCTTGGGCGTAGTTGCCTGCAAGAGTTGCCGGAATGCCAGGATCCTTACGCCACGCGATCAGTGGTTCCACGACTGTCACAGGGCCAAGGTCAGCTTCAAACTCGGCTGTCACGATGTCCGGGCCCCGGCCTCTTAGTACAGCCTGGACAGGTAAGGACCCTTGAATGTTCCGCACTATACCCACGCCAAGCTGAGTACGGGTGGCGTCATCAAAGACGCCTGTCACATCAAATGTACTGCCTGGTCGTTTGCCTGCGTTAAAGTCCTCCACCCACTTCAGCGTGATCGGGGTGCCCGCCAGCAGCATGGTACCATTGGCTCTCAGATGTGTGTTCGACACAGTGAAGGCCATATCACCGCCGTTGAGCGTCACACCTTCGCTGATATCGGGCATATCAAGTTGCGTCGCGCGACCCGACGCATCAAACCCTACGTCCTCGAACAACAGCAAACTACGCATGGGAAGCGTAACTTTGATCCGGGTTGTTCCCGTTCCTGACACCTCATTTGGGTCGAGGCCGAAGCGGCTTATGTAGCCGAGGGGCTCCTGATCAATC
>JBCBUN010000509.1:0-1777 GCA_039818145.1 Pseudomonadota bacterium | reverse complement strand
GTTGGCAGGAATGATCGCCCGGCCCCTGGCGATTTCCTCACGCACAAACTCAGCCGTAATGAACTCCGGGATATCTGCCCCAAAGCTCTCACCCAGGGCTACGTCCTGTGCCGCATCCTCAAGCGCCTTTTTGCGCCCAATATTTTCGCGCAGCGCCACATATTCCATTTCCTTGGTGATGATCCCCGCCTTGGCGCACTGATATTGCGTCAACGGCTTGGAGCCATCCCCTGCCAGTGGCCGGTTTACCACCGGAAACGCCCGTGCCAGTGCACCCTCAGACACATTTCCATTGTCCTCTGGCTTCACATCGCGGCCTTCATAGTCTGCAACGCCGCCCAGCGCCTTTGACCACGCCGTGCGGGTGCGCGGCAGACCCGCTTCAATGTCGATGGTGACGTTGGGGTCCGAATACACGCCGGACGTGTCATAGACCCGCACCGGTGGTTCCATGGCAGACGGCTCAAGCTCGATCTCCCGCAGCGGCACACGCACATCGGGGTGCCCGTCCGGCGAGACATAGACCTTGGTGGAGGCCGGCAAAGGCCCCGTCGTCACATCATCCGTCGTCGGAGCATTGGGAGTGGAGTGAATGTTCATGTCCGTTGTCCTTTACGCGCTGTGCGGGTACCTGGCGGTCACACTGCCGACAAGTCCGATAAGCGATGACACAAAAGCCGCGCCGATAAGCGCGGTCAGAAAACCGATTTCGATGTTGGTGGTAGCTGCAGCCGCGTTGGTGTCGTCAATCAGCTTGCCGAAGAACGACCCGTAGAGCATGCCCGCCGTCGCCGCCCAGGCCGCTGAAAACGCACAGCGCCGCGCGACAGTCTGCTGCGACAGCAACAGCGCCGTCACCACCAGCGGGATACCGATGAAGAAGTCATCGAGCACAAACAGGGGGTGCCGGTCCTGCCCCCAGGAGCGGATCGTCTCGCCGATCATCAGTGATGCGCCCAGCAGAATCGCCCAGATACGCCAGAACAGCATTGCGCAGCCTCCTCATATGAAGGGCCGATACGCAGCGCGACACCCAAAGAGGGCTGTCTTGTCCTGGAAATACGCCACGTCCCAGTCCCTTCGCCGGCATGACCCGGATCAGGTTCAAAGGGTTCGGCCCCCTCTTGCGAGAGACTTGCACCATCTCAGCCCCTACAAACCGTAGGGACACCCCTTGGAACTGTGCTGAGTGTGACTCCGTTTGCGACTTGGTTAAAGCCCTCACTCACCTGTTATTTGACCCGCCGTGGCATCCCGCCACATTCTTCGATAACGCTTGGGTCAATCACGGGAAATCCGCATGGAATCCGTCTACTGGGTCCTCAACTGGGCCTGCCACCGCAAATGCACGCACTGCTATGAAACGCGCTTTCGCCCCTATGTGCGCGATGCGCTGGAAGAGGTTGTGCGTGAGTCGGAAAAAGCCTTCCCGAAGATCATCGCCAATCTGCCCGAGCGGATGACCTATCTGGACCTCGCGTCCCCCGACGACAGCCCAGAGGGCTACACGGAAAAGCGCGGCCGCATCATCATGGCGGGCGGCGAAGTGCTGGTGGACCCGGTGCGCGAGCGGATACTTTATCCAGTGCTGGAAGCACTCAACGCCAAATACCGCAACAAGGGCGGCGTTGACATCTCGATTCAGACCACCGGCGACCTCGTCACCGAAAAAATTCTCGAGGAGCTGCGCGAACGCGGCATCCGCATGATCGCCATCTCCGGCATGGATGATTTCCACGTCGGGATGGAGGGCGACAAGCGCAAACCGCTGATCGAG
>JBCBUN010000508.1:0-1777 GCA_039818145.1 Pseudomonadota bacterium | reverse complement strand
GCCGAATGTGAAGCAAGCCAAGGCGCTGAAGTTCTAGGCTTCAGACCCATTCTACAGACCAAGAATCAGGGGTGGATGCTGCAGCGTCCGCCCCTTTTTGCTGGCGGGTTGCTGCTGTGATGCTGTTGCATTGGAGTTTGCCCCCGATATGGCTATAGTCCCGCCGCTTCAAGACAAACTAAGGAATCTCTCGCGATGGCAAATGTAGCGGTCGTCGGCTCCCAGTGGGGTGACGAAGGCAAGGGCAAGATTGTGGACTGGCTGTCAGAACGCGCCGATGTGGTGGTGCGTTTTCAGGGCGGGCACAATGCGGGCCATACGCTGGTGATTGACGGCAAGGTCTTCAAGCTGTCGCTGCTGCCCTCAGGCATTGTGAGGCCCAACAAGTTGTCGATCCTCGGCAATGGCGTGGTGCTGGACCCGTGGGCGTTTGCCAAGGAAGTGGACCAGATTGCAGGCCAGGGCGTTGCCGTGACGCCGGACAATCTGATGATTGCCGAAAACGCGACGCTCATTCTCTCTGTGCATCAGGAATTGGATGTGATGCGCGAGAGCTCCAACTCCGGCACCAAGATCGGCACCACCAAGCGGGGCATTGGCCCGGCTTACGAGGACAAAGTCGCGCGCCGGGGCCTGCGGGTGATCGACCTTGCCGATTTCTCGACGCTGGAAGCCAAGGTGGACAATCTGCTGGTGCATCACAACGCACTGCGCCGGGGCAACAATCTGGATGAGCTCAAGGCCGCGCCAATTGTTGAAGCGCTCAAGGAAATCGCGCCGCGCATTCTGCCTTTCGCCAAGCCGGTGTGGCTGGTGTTGGACGAAGCCAAGAAGGCGGGCAAGCGTATTTTGTTTGAAGGTGCGCAGGGCACCCTGCTGGACATTGACCACGGCACCTATCCGTTTGTGACATCGTCCAACACCATTGCTGGTCAGGCAGCGGGCGGTGCGGGCGTTGGCCCAAGTGCCATTGGTTATGTGCTCGGCATCACCAAGGCCTACACGACCCGTGTTGGCGAGGGGCCGTTCCCGACCGAGCAGGACAATGATGTTGGCCAGAAGCTTGGTGAGCGGGGCCATGAGTTTGGCACGGTCACAGGCCGCAAGCGCCGCTGCGGCTGGTTTGATGCGGTGCTGGTGCGTCAGGCTATCAAGACCGGTGGCATTGAAGGTATCGCACTCACAAAGCTCGACGTGCTGGACGGTTTTGACGAGATCAAGGTCTGCACGGGCTACAAGCTCGACGGCAAGACGCTCGACCATTTGCCGGCGGACGCGCCAAGTCAGGCCCGCGTTGAGTGCGAATATGTGACGCTCGAAGGCTGGCACGACAGCACCGAAGGCGCCCGCAGCTGGGCGGACCTGCCTGCGCAGGCCGTCAAGTATGTGCGGCTGGTAGAAGAGTTGATTGAGGCACCGGTGGCACTACTGTCAACCAGCCCCGAGCGTGAGGATACGATCCTGGTGACTGATCCGTTTGCGGATTAGTCTGTAGTCAGATGGTCGATGCCCGCGCTTTTCTCATGGTGCGGTCCCAATGCTGTTTGGGTCTACAAACTGATGCATTTTTGCGTCGGGGTTAGCTTCATCTGGAATTTCAGCGCAGTAGTCTTTCTCAGAACTGAGAGGTTTTGCATCTGCTGGTGGGGTGTCCCTAAAAAACTCGAAAGTCATCGTGACAATCTGAACAGAGCTTGCGCTTCCATCTGTAACTCGCTGAATGGAGTCCACTGCAAAGGCTGCGTACCCATTATCCACTCGGTACTGCGATCCCCGG
>JBCBUN010000507.1:0-1779 GCA_039818145.1 Pseudomonadota bacterium | reverse complement strand
TTCCTTTTCTGTTTCTCTTATCTCGTTGTCGATTTCTGATACCCGTGTTCCCAATTGCTCGTACAACTCATCCTGCTGTTGGGCTCGTTCATCGTCCAACTGCTGAATGTACTCGGGATCCGCGCCGGCTTCTTCCAGTTCGCGAAGTTCCTTGTCTGATACACCGGGCAGACCATTTGGCGTGGTCGGGAGCCGTGTGGTGTTGACGGCTGTCGTACTGTTTTCAACAGCGTCGGAGGTCTCCTCCGGTGTTGGCTCTGTAGACGATGGTGTGTCTACCGCTGTTGTCGACGACATGCATCTGAGCGTTATGACCGTGTTGGCACCTGCACCTGCACCGCCAGAAATGGTGATGCCGGTAATCCCCGCTGTCAGGGTGACGGTCAGGCTAAGATCACCCATCTGTGCACTGACCAGCACATTGCCTGGGTTGGTGCCGATGCGTACGGAGTTGGGGTTTCCGGTGATCGTGATCACCAGCTTCTCACCCGCATCCAGTGTCTCATTGATCGTGACAGTACCCATGGTGGAACCGCCCGCCGGGATGACCGTGTCACCCCCGCCGCCGTTCAGCGCATTGCAACCGGTTGAGGCTGCGTGGGCCTTTGTAGAAGAACCGAATGCCAATACGGCTGCGAAACAGGCCCCCAAGGCTATGGAAATTGCCTGAGGTATGGCGTGCGCATGTTTCAAGCTGATCATATCAATCCCCCCACGGACGATCCTGCTCAACAGTTTTATAGCCTCTATTGACCTGAGAGTCAGGTCTACACTGGCGCTGCCGCTCAGGCAGCCGGTGCTAAAAACCGAAGTCGACCTGAAGCTGGCCGGTGTAGCCCAGCGTGTCCTGGCCAATACCGATCACGCCAAGGTCAATGGAGATGGTGCTGTTGCCATGGGTTGCCAGCGTGACGCCGGTGCCGACATTGCCGCCCCATTTTTCCAGGTCGATGATCTGATTGGCCGTCACGCGAAGGGAGCGGTTCTCCCGCGCGAAATAGTTGAGAGTAGCTGACACGCGCGGGCTGGCAGATGTGAACCAGCCGCCTTCTTCAAAGCTGTATGTGCGTGATGCTGTTGCGGCGGCTGCAATGGTTGTGTCGCGGGAGCGGCTGGACGGGATCACTGTGCCGGTTGAATCCGTATACTTCTCGCGGATGTAGTCCGCGTAGCTGACGGACAGGGAAGGGGAGATGAAGACCGGGTCTGCGAACCATGACCCTTGCAGCGAGGCTCCCACTGCCGTCAGACCGGTGTCGGCGGTGCCGGTGGTAGTTCCGATCTTGATGTCCTGTTCGCCAACTTCGCGGTTGATGGAGAGGCCGGCGGAGACCGTATCAACCAACCTCATATTTATGTAAGCGCCGCCGCCTGCGGAGTGACTTTCGATCTCCGAATTGTTGAACGCCGTTTCCGTGTCGGACGTCAGGTAAGAGCCGAAAGCACCGACGGTGATCCTGTCATTGGTCTTCATGGCAATGCCGGCGAGCAGGTGACCGGCCCATCCATCATTGCCGAAGCGGTTTTGCGCGTCGAAGATTGTGCCGCGGCCGCGTATCCAGATGTTTACGGGCTTGCCGCCAATGGTGAGTGGAGGTAGCGCGGTCTCGGGTGCACCTGTCTCGTCGAGATTGGCCTGAGCCCAATGGCGCAGCATGTCCGTCGACAGATCCACATTGAAATTGAAACCATTGTCTTGGGACCCTGTCAGCCATTGATAGGGCTGGGCCGGCTTTTGGCTATCGCGCTTTTGCTCTTCCTTGAGGAGGGTCTCCCGCC
>JBCBUN010000506.1:0-1780 GCA_039818145.1 Pseudomonadota bacterium | reverse complement strand
GAGAGGCGAGAACCCTTCAAGGCCAGCTCTTACCGGCACAAGAATGCCCTTGGTTTTATTGCCGGGTGTTACCTGATACCCGTTTCGCTGCGCCGGGTGGGGCATATCAGGACCTATGGCGTGGTTGCGTCCATTGCCGCAGTTGGCATCCTTTTGCACGGATTGCTGGTCCATGCGGAGGTCTGGTTTTTCCTGCGGTTTGCGGCAGGCTTCTCGATTGCCGGGGCTGCGATGATTATCGAGAGCTGGCTTAACTCGCGCGTCAGCAATGAGAGCCGTGGCAGCGTCTTTTCGGTTTACATGATCGTTTATCTGTTCGCGGTGACAAGCGGCCAGATGTCTCTGGTGGCGTTTGATCCACTGATGCTCAACATGTTCGCCGTGTCCGCCATTCTGTTCACGCTGGCCCTGATCCCGACGTCGCTCACCAAGCTTCCTGCACCGGAAGTGCCTGCCCGCGTGGAGCTCAATCTGAAACAGCTCATCAAACTGTCGCCAGTCGGTGCCGCTGGGGCGTTCATGGTGGGCATGGCCAATGGCAGCTTTGGAACGCTGGGGCCCGTATATGCGCAGGAAACCGGGTTTGATACGTCGGGGGTTGCGCTATTCATGAGCCTCGCTCTTGTTGCTGGGGCTTTGGCCCAGTGGCCGTTTGGTAAACTCTCGGATCAAATTGACCGCCGCATTGTGATTGGCAGCGTCGGTGCCCTGGGATCAATTGCCGGCCTGGCGATTGTTCTGTTCGGTGAACCTGGCGTTTTAACTCTAGGTCTTGTGTCGCTCTTCGGCGTGGCTGCGTTCTCGCTCTATGGCTTGTCTGTGGCCCATGCAAATGACCATGCTGACTCATCTGATTTCATCATGGTGTCCGGTGGGCTGCTGGTCCTGTTTGGTTTGGGATCTGCTATCGGCCCGTTGGTGTCAGCGGCTTTGTCGATGGTGATGACCTCGTCCGGCGTGTTCGCCTTCACCGCCACCATGCATGGCGCGCTTGCGATCTTCGCGTTCTACAGGATGAGCCAGCGCGATGCAGTGCCCGATGAGGAAAAGGAAGACTTCGTCGGGTTTGCGCGACCGACGTCACCAGAAGCTGCGGTTCTTGATCCGCGTGGCGAGGACGAAGAACAGGCAACGGAAAGCTCAAGCTCTGTCTAGTGTCTTCTGCCGACCAGGTTGAGCAGCGCGGGCAGTACAAAGACTGTTGCGATCAAGAGGTAAAGCATGGCGATGGTTAGCAGTATCCCCATGCTCGCCGTCCCTGCATGTACCGATATACTCAGCGCACCAAATGCACCGATGGTTGTAAGTGTGCTGAGGACGATGGCCCTTGGTGTGGACGATTTGAGCATGTTCTCCAGTGAGCCGTCCTTGCGATAGCGCATCAATACATGGATGCCATTGTCCACACCCAGCCCCATGATGAGCGGCAGGACGATGATGTTGGCCTGATTGAAGGGCATGTCGATAAGGACGCCTGTTGCGGCGGTGGCCACCGCTGCAAGCAACAGAGGCATCAGGATCAACGCCGTATCCCGGAAGCTTCCGGTTGCTATCAGGACGATCAGTGTTACCGCGCTTAGGGCGATGACCAGCGCCGTCACGAACGCGTTGACGACGATATCTCCAACCGTCGCCTCGACTACAGCGCGACCGGTGCTGTCGGGAAACAGAGACTTAACGTCGCCTACAAAGGCGCGCAAATCCTCTGTCCGGGTGACATCGCCTTTTGGCAGGCCGATCACCTCGCTCGATCAGATTCCAGCGCCTGTAAAGGGGCGAT
>JBCBUN010000505.1:0-1784 GCA_039818145.1 Pseudomonadota bacterium | reverse complement strand
CATGAGCGATGACGATGCCGGCAACACTTCGGCTGGAAAAACAATCGAAGGTGAAAGCGTTGACGGCAACGCCATCGCTCATGCCTTTGCGGAAGCTCTTGATGCCCTGGGCGACGTCACCCATGAGATCAGAAATCTTGCCACGGCCGAAAAGGAGAATGACCAGCACGACGACGATAAGGATCTGCCAGATGCTCAGTCCCATATGAAAAACTCCCAACAAGCCGCCAAAAAGGGGCGAAAACCTAATGAATTCAAGCGAAGCCTAGTGTCTCAGATGGTTTGCAGGGCGGCAACCTGCAAGGTTGCATGTCATGGCTGAGGGTTAACCGTGCCCTCGCCCCCAGAAACAAGCGCATTGTCAGCAAAAATCAAGGCGCGCTCAGGGGCTGCCGCGGCCCGGACACTTGTGCCCTCAGCTGGGAGCCATGCACCGCGAACGCGAACGTGAACAAGGCCTTCGTAGCCGTCCACCTCAATCTCAATCAGGCTTTCTTCTCCAAGCAGGCGCGCCCGGCGGACAATAGCCGCCACACCCACCCCGCCGCTGCCGAGCTCAATGGCGGTCGGGCGCAGCACGATGTCCACTTGGGTGCCGTCAGCAATGTCCGGTGCGGGAAATGTACCCAGGGGACAGGTGATGAGCCCGCCTTCGACCGTGCCGGCGCAGCGGTTTACATCGCTGAAGAACGCCGCAGCCTCTGCATCTACCGGCTGATAATAAAGCTCTTGCGGCGTACCGACCTGTACCAGCTTGCCCTTGCGAAGGAGCGCAATGCGATCCGCCATGCGCATGGCTTCTTCCGGATCATGGGTCACCAGCAGGGCACTGGCACCAGATTGGTCGATCAGCGACAGGGCTTCGTCCCGCACGCTGTCACGCAAACGGTTGTCCAACCCTGAAAACGGCTCATCCATGAGCATGATGCGCGGTCCCGGCGCCATGGCCCGTGCGAGTGCTACGCGCTGCTGTTCGCCGCCGGACAGGACACTGGGATAAACATGGGCGTAACGGGTCATGCCGACCCCCTCCAGCGCCCGCAGTGCAATTGGCTCCCGGTCATCCTTGGCCTGCTGATGCAGCCCGAATTTCACATTGTCCAGCACCGTCAGATGCGGGAACAGCGCATAGTCCTGGAACATGAGGCCCACACCGCGCTTTTCCGGCGGAACAAACACCCCGGGTCCGGCCACAACAGTCTGATCAATTTCGACCCGACCGGTTGTCGGTCGCTCCACGCCCGCTGCAATGCGCAGCGTCGTGGTCTTGCCGCACCCCGAAGGTCCAAGCAGACACACAACTTCGCCAGCGGCCACGTCCAGAGAGAGATCCTGGAGGGCCAGCTGCACATCATATTGATGCGTGATGCCTTTGAAGGAGAGCCGAGCGGTCATGGGGCGCACAATAGTCAGAATGCGCTCAAGTACAAATGCGGCTTATTCGCGATTGTCTTCTGCCGCCCCATCGTCGCCTGTCGGTTCGGATGCCTGAGAGGTGGTTTCATCCTCAAGAGCAGCAACGGGCTCTGGAATAACTTCGTCAGATGCTTCGCCAATCAGCAGTTCTTCACCGCTGTCGTCTTCGGCGAGCTCTTCCTCATCATCCGACAACTGATCGTCGCCCGGCTGGGGTACTGAGAAGTCCGGCGGAAGACGAGCGTCCAGCAGGCCCGCCGCCTTGAGATCATCCACCCCGGGAAGGTCGCGCACGCTTTCAAGGCCAAAGTGCACGAGGAAGTCTTCGGACGTGCCATAGGTCAGCGGCCGACCGGGTGTTTTGCGGC
>JBCBUN010000504.1:0-1787 GCA_039818145.1 Pseudomonadota bacterium | reverse complement strand
TAACGCTCTCAACACCTTCCAACTGGGCCACAGTTTGCTCCAGCTGGCGCATGTCGGCATCGGTTCGGTTGATGTCCGTGCCTTCGGTGAGCCAGTAATCAACAACAAGCTGAGGTGTCGTCGAGCTTGGAAAAAAGCCGGACTTCGTGAACTGAAAGGCCCACACGGAGACCACGAACATTCCGGCAGCTATGCCGACAACACCCCAACGCGCGGCAAGTACGCCGCGCATAAAATTCTTGTAGGTCAGCGAGAACCTGCCTTCCGGCGGCGTGTGTCCGGCTGCTGATGTATTTTCCTCAAACAGAAGGTCGGCCAGCAACGGCACGGCCGTGATGGCAAACACCCAGCTGTAGAGCAGGGAGATCAGCACCACCCAGAACAGGTGGCCGGTGTACTCCGCCGTGCTTCCCGGCGCAAAGCCGATGGGGGCAAACGCAATGATACCGACAATGGTGCCGCCCAGAAGCGGCCACCAAGTGCGGGTTACGATGTCCTTGGCAACGTCGAGTTTCTTGCGCCCTTGCTGCACGCCCACAAGGATTCCCTCGGTCACAACAATGGCGTTGTCCACAAGCATGCCCAGCGCAATGATCAATGCGCCCAGCGAAATGCGGTGCATGGGAATATCGACCAGATACATCGTCCCGAGTGTGGCCGCGATCGTAAGCAGCAGGACAGCACCGATCACCACCGCCGATTTGAGGCCCATGAAAATAAGCAGGGTGATCAGCACGATGACCAGTGCCATGACCACATTGACCACGAAGTCCTGCACTGCCTTCTCGACGATGTTGCCCTGATGGTAGTACTGGTGAATCTCCATCCCGATGGGTCGACGGGATTCCTCAGCCGCAAAGGCTGCGTCAATACCCTTCGCCATTTTCACGACATTGGCGCCGGTCACATTTGAAATACCAATGCCCAACGCAGGTTGACCGTTGTGGCGCAGGATAAACATCTGAGGGTCTTTCAGCTCACGCCGAACCGTTGCGATATCACGCAAATAGACCACGCCGGCAGTGTCTGAGCCGCTGGATGAGCTTGTTGAAACGATGACGTTTTCAATTGCCGCGACGGAGTCGATATCTCCCGTAGGAAGAATGTTCAGACGCAAATCGCCCACGCGCACAGTGCCGGCAGGGACGACTGAGTTCTGCTTTGCAAGGTCGTTGTAGACCTGGTCAACCGAGACACCGAGTGCCGCCGCCCGATCTCTGGAGATCTCCACGTAAATGGCCTCGGACTGGACGCCAGTGATCGCCACTTTCGCGACATCTTCTACGGCCAGAAGATCTGCCCGCAGACCTTTTACATACTCATGCAGTTCCCGGGCTGTGAAGCCTTCGCCTGTCACGAAGTAATAGAGGCCATACACATCGCCGAAGTCGTCATTGGTGATGGGGGCTTGGGCACCCGGCGGCAGGCTGCCTGTCGCATCATCCACCTTGTTGCGCAGTTTGCCCCAGATGATCTGAAGATCGTCCTTACTGGGCGAAAATTCGAACTTGATCTCGACAGTTATTCGCGAAACGCCAAAGCTGGACTCTGAAGTAATTTCTTCAACTTCCTGCAATTGCTGAATTGCGCTTTCCAGCGGCTCGGTGACTTCATTTGCAACTTCTTCCGGCGTCGCTCCGGGATATTGCGTGACGACAACAGCCTGCCGGATGGTGAATTCCGGATCCTCGAAACGTGGCATGTTTTCGTAGGCAGTCCAACCTCCAAAGAGCGCGATCAGGATGACGATCACGCTGATGAGGCGGTTCTTGATGGCAAATTCAGCA
>JBCBUN010000503.1:0-1789 GCA_039818145.1 Pseudomonadota bacterium | reverse complement strand
AAGTCTCGAAGAATGGCCCGGCATGCCGCACGTGTTCCAGGCGTTTCCACAGGTGCCTGAGTCCAAACGCGCCATTGAAGGCATCGGCGCCTTCCTCAAGGCGCAGGCCAACCGCAGCGCAAGTGCACCAGACACCACAGCGCCCACCGCGTCACCACAGGAAGCATCGGTCGAAGCGGCTGAGTAATCTTAGGTCGTTCGAAAGTCAGGCGTCCGGGAGCTCACGGATCAGCGCAAGCGCTGCATTGTCCGTATCCGCGCTGACGCCTTCGGCTGCCATGCGACTGAGAATATCAACAGCCTGTTTAAGCTGACCGATCAGCTGTGTGCTGACGCTGTGCTGTCCGCGCACGCATTCACATAGTGGGTCACACAGCTCGGTTGCCTTCTCATATCCAAAAGAAGCCGCCTGGCCCTTGATGTCGTGCAGTACGCCAAAGCAGTCTATGCAGGCGGTCGCGTGCTCATCTGTACCCGGAGCATGCAGGTCGAGTCGCGCAATGGCACCCGTCAGCAGCCCGATGTCCTGCAGCAGCATTTCAGGATAGTCGCTCGCCATGTCGCCCACGGCAGCTTCCGCAGCAGCAATCGCCGCCATCAGATCATCATCAAGCTCAAGATCATCTTCAGCCGGAACTGGCTGGCCATCGGAAGTCATAGTCATGCTGGCACCCGGTCAAATGCGGATTGATATACGTCCGTAGCCTGCAAGTGTAAAAGCGCAGACGTTAACCCGGCGATAACGCGCACTCTCCGCGGAAAAGGGGCCTAATAGTCGCGTTCCCAGGTCACGCCGACGCCGGTATCCCCGGTGGTGCCGACACCGCTTTCGATGGAGACTTCGTCGGTGAGTTCTACCTCGACGCTCACCTCCCCTGAGCCCGCTTCAAGACCCTGGCTCACCCCCACATACACGCCGTCGCGCACATAAGACCCCACCTCAACGCCGTCGTCGCCCACGGATAGAACATCCACGCCCAGGGCACGCCGCATGGTGTCCAGCACACCGCTTCCGCTGGACGCACCGGATAGGGTGGCCGCCGCATCGGCCAGCTGCACGGCCTGAATGGCTGACAGCTGGCCGGTGCTGGTGCCGAACAAAACCCGCGCCAGAATTTCTTCCTGTGGCAGCAGCGGTTGCGATGTCACAACAAGTGTGGGGTCCGACGACAGGCCTGTGAGCGAGACAATGGCGGTAAAATCGTCATCCTCATACACCGCCTTCACATCAAGATAGGGGTCGATGTCCTGCCCCCCTGTGAACTCGATGCGTCCGCCGGACAGATCAAATGTCTGGCCAAGAAAATCAAACGTGCCCCGCTCGACCTGAAACCCGCCACGCAACTCAGGCGTGGTCACAGCACCCGCTACCGCAAGCCGCCCGGACCATTCAGACTCAAGCCCGCGCCCTCGCACGAAAGCAGAGTTCGGCACGGAGACATTCAAGGCCAGCTCTATGGGAGCCTCATCGTTTGACGCGTCCTGATCAGACTCAGGATCAATCGGTTCGCCATCCGCCGACACCCGAGTCACATCAATGGTTTCCACGTCCGACGCCAGCTGGTCCGGAATGCGTGCTTCAAGCCGTTCCACGGTGATATCGCCCCCGATTGTCAGCGGCTCAACCGCAGCATCCACCCCGCGTGCCCAGCGAACCTTGATATCGCCACTCGCAAGAGCCGTCAGGTCATCGCGCCCCAGCACCCGGAAGGACGTCATATCCATATCAACCTTGAGACGGTCGGTCGCCGTGTCACGCAGGTCGAAGCCCCCCTCACCCGCCAGCGTG
>JBCBUN010000502.1:0-1817 GCA_039818145.1 Pseudomonadota bacterium | reverse complement strand
GTTGCCGGAGCAGGGGCTTGCCGACATCGCAGCCAAGTACAATCTGAACTACGAGTTCTCTGGGCGAGCTGAAGAACAGGGTGCTGCATTTGCAGACCTTGGCGCAGGCAGCCTGATTGCCCTGGTCGCGATCTACATCATTCTAGCCTGGGTGTTTGCCAGCTATGCACGCCCCATTGTTGTGATGTCGATCATCCCATTCGGTCTTGTCGGCGCCGTGCTTGGCCACCTGGTCATGGGCTTTGACCTCACCATTCTCAGCTTTGTTGCCCTGCTTGGACTTGCGGGCATTCTGGTGAATGACTCGATCATTCTCGTCGACCAGATCGACAACCGGCTCGACGAAGGCAAGAGCGTACGTGATGCTGTGATCCACGGCGTACAGGACCGACTGCGTGCCGTGCTTCTGACGTCACTGACGACGGTAGGTGGTTTGACACCGCTTCTGTTCGAAACAAGCCTGCAGGCGCAGTTCCTGTTGCCCATGGCCATTACACTGGCATGGGGGCTCGCAACAGCGACGTTCCTGGTCCTGCTGGTTGTGCCGGCGATTCTGGGTATTCAGGAAGACGCGCGCGCTCTGTTCGGGCGCAAGCGGTCACCGCGCATCATCGATATTGATGCAGAGGCTCTGGAAGACGCGGATGCCCGCATCGCTGAGCGTGATAACGTCCGCCGCATTCCCCGGCCGGGCGAATAACCACCCGACCGGGATTTGTGAGGCCTACCAGTGAATGCCGCGAGTGAGTGCTGCAAGCGCCACGGCTTCGTTGCTGACCTTCGGCTGCGCCTTGTCGCCCTGCTTGCCACCCTTGGCAGCATCTGAATCCGGGAACAACCGATAGGTCGTATTGAAGATCGTGTTCATGGCCTTTGGTGCCAGTGCCCACGCCACCTGTGCGAATGTTCCAAGGCGTGTGCTGACGCTCGTTGGCTTCTCGATAATCGCCCGGCAGATGAGATTGGCCGCATCGTCCGGAGACAGCGTCGGCACGTGATCGTACATCTTGGTTGGTGCGATCATCGGTGTGCGAACCAGCGGCATGTAAACATTGGTGAAGTTGATGTTGTTGTGCTGGTACTCAGGCGCCGCACATGAGGAGAACGCCCCCAGCGCTGACTTTGAAGCCACATAGGCAGAGAACCGCGGCTGGTTTGCCTGCACACCAATCGACAGGATGTTGATGATGTGTCCGTTGTTCTGGTTCACCATATGCGGCAGGAAGCCCATGATGAGACGCAGTGCACCAAAGTAGTTCAGCTGCATGGTGCGCTCAAAGTCGTGGAAGCGGTCATAGGACAGCGACACAGATCGGCGGATCGAACGACCGGCATTGTTGACCAGAATGTCTGCGCGACCCAGATCATCAATCACCTTCTTCACGAACTTGTCGCAGTCCTCGATCTCCGCAGCATCCAGCGTGTAGGCATGGACTTTGCCCTTGCCCTTCTTCTGAAGGTGCACTTTCGTTTCAGCCAGGGTTTCGGCCGTACGCGCGGCAATCACCGTGGTGGCTCCTGCCGCCACCAGCTTTTCAGCCACAGCAAGACCGATGCCTGATGTGGCACCGGTGACGATTACTACCTTGCCTTTGACAGCACCGGACAGCGTGCGGTCCTGGAACAATGCGGGGTCAAGATTGCGTTCCCAGTAATCCCAGAGTACCGGCGCATAGGATTCAAGCTCCGGACATTTGATGCCAGACCCTTTGAGCGCGGCTGCCGTATCCCGATTGTCGAACTTGGTGGGATAGTTGAAGAACTTCATGGTCGCGCGCGGAATGCCGAAGTCTGCCAGGACGCCATCAGAAATGGTG
>JBCBUN010000501.1:0-1819 GCA_039818145.1 Pseudomonadota bacterium | reverse complement strand
TGAAAAGCACTTCACCCTTGATCGCGGGATGCCGGGGCCCGACCACAAGGCGTCCCTTGAGCCTGACGATCTGGCGTCGATGATTGCCATGATCCGCGAAGCGCAGGCGGCGCTGGGCTCAAGTGTGAAAGCGCCGGGCGAGGCGGAACGCAAAAACATCATTGTTGCGCGCAAGTCGCTAGTGGCGGCGCAACCGATCGCAGCAGGCGATGTGTTCACGGAAGACAATCTTACGGTGAAACGACCGGGTAATGGGCGTGCACCGATGGACTTCTGGTCGCTGTTGGGAACACCGGCAGGTCGTGCCTATGACATTGATGAGGCGGTTGAATGAGTGCCTCCCCCACATCACAGACGACCACGGATGCTGTGCCACGCGATACCATCCTGATTGGTGGCGGCGGCCATGCACATGTGGTGGCGGATGTGCTGTCGGCGCTTGGCCGTCCGGTCCGCGGATTTGTTGCGCCAAGCTGCAAGACAGTTCTTGAAGGTGTCGACTGGCTGGGCAGTGATGCCGTCCTTGACGACCTCGCGCCTGGGTCCGCTGATCTGGCGCTGGGGGTTGGCTCTACGGGTGACGCCTCCTTGCGGCGCAACCTCTATCAAAAATTCAAGGAGCACGGGCACGGGCTGCCCATTCTTGTGCATCCAACAGCCAGCCTTGCCTCCAGCGTTCGGCTGGGCGATGCGGCGCAGGTGCTGCTGGGTGCTGCAATTCAGGCGGGCGCGGTGATCGGCGTCAACGCAATCATCAACACAGGCGCGATTGTGGATCATGACTGCCGCATTGGTGACCATACCCATGTGGCGCCGGGCGCTGTGTTGTGTGGCGACGTGACGATTGGTGACGGCGCGCATGTGGGTGCGGGTGCGCGGATCATTCAGGGGCTTTCCATCGGCGCAGGTGCGTTGGTGGCGGCAGGTGCCGTGGTGATTGCTGATGTGCCTGACAATGGCAGGGTGGCAGGTGTGCCGGCGCGGTCCATGTCTGTGGAGGAAAGCAAATGACGACTGGGCGATCAGGCAAAATACGTCGGCGATCTTGGGTGGATTGAACGCTGTGAAACTATGTGAAAGGTCCAACGTGAGATATGGCAGAGTTCTCTCGCGGCTAGCGGTTGGTTTCAACGTAATGGCGCTGGTCGCTTTGTCCCAACTGATTCCAGCAACGCCTTTGTGGTCACCCGTGGCGGCGCAAGCAGAAACGAATGTGCCTGAGAACGTTGGCTGCGAAAGTGGGCTGGCGCAAACCACAGTGGATTTCCGGGAGGGCTTCTTCTTCCCGAAGACAGTGTCCCTGCGAGTTGAAAGTGTGGATGACATCCTGAGCCTCAACGAACGGCGGCTCACATTGAATTTTCTATGCAGAGATAATGTCCACCAGTTTGATGTCGATGTCCCGACTTTCTCCGATAACTACAAGTATGATGAGGGTCGTTTCCTTTTTCGGGATGAGTTTGTCCAAATTCAATTGGATGGGATGAGAGCTCTGATACGCAAAGACTACTCTGGGAACAGAAGCCTGACTCCTGGGATCAGAAGCGTGACTCTGTGTGCTCGTGAGAAAAACATACCTCTAGATCAGCGCTTGACGGGTGACACCAATTTACCCGAAAGCGAATTGCATCAGCCTTCCAATACGATAGTCGACTGCCGGGGTGCAGTTTTTAACTCCAGAGCCGAGTTCAGGGCGATTCTAGGCGGCGGTTATGGTTGCTTTTTCGTGGCGAGCAACAGGTTGGTCTCTCTGATTTTCTGGCCAACTGACTCTTGCGTTGAGGGAAATGAACATTCGGACGCTCTCATTATGAAGCGA
>JBCBUN010000500.1:0-1827 GCA_039818145.1 Pseudomonadota bacterium | reverse complement strand
ACAAAGGCTCTGTTGAGGCCTTTGAGAGGCACCACGTCACACACGGTGCCAAGCGCTACCAGATCAAGCCACTGGGTCAGTTTCGGCTCGGGACGGCTTTCGCCAAAGTAGCCGCGCTGCCGCAGCGCCCGGTTGGTGGCCACCGCAAGCATGAAAGCCACGCCCACGGCAGCGAGTTGCCCCAGCCCTGACGAGCAATCCAGACGGTTAGGATTGACAACCGCCCATGCCGGCGGCAGCTGCGGGCTCGCCTTGTGGTGGTCGATCACCAGCACATCCAGCCCGGCAGACTTTGCTTCTTCCAGCGCTGTATGGGCCATGGTGCCGCAATCAACCGTGATAACGACACGCGCACCCTCCTCCGCCAACAGCCGCATGGCAACGGGGTTTGGGCCGTAGCCTTCCTTGATACGGTCGGGAATGTAGATGCGTGGCTTGACGCCAAGGGCGGTCATGTAGCGCTCAAGCAGAGCGCTGGACGTTGCTCCGTCTACGTCATAATCGCCAAAGACCGCAATCGGCTCCTGATTGATGATGGCGTCCGCCAGCCGTGAGGCCGCTGCATCCATGTCCACCATCGTGGAGGGGTCCGGCAGCAGGTCACGCAGTGTTGGTGCAAGGTAGGTAGGCGCTGTTTCCGGTGTGACCCCGCGAGCTGCGAGAATGCGTGCCAGAAAGGCATCGAGGCTCATTGCCTGTGAAATTGTCTCGGCAATGCGCTCATCCGCGGGCCGCAACGCCCAGCTGCGACCGGAATATGACCGGGCCACGCCAAGATAAGGCGCAGGCCCGGTGGAAGCCTCGGTTACTGGTTTAGCGGAACTTTGCAAGATAGCTATGCTGCGCCTTGATGTAGCGAACAGTGCCGGTGGACGACCGCATGACAACAGTATGGGTGGAGACGGTGTCCTTGCCCCATTTGATGCCGTCAAGCAGGTCGCCATCAGTGACGCCGGTTGCCGCAAACAGCACGTCGCCTGATGCCAGCTCGTTGGTGACATATTTGCGATCAAATTCCGTGTAGCCAACCCGCTCGGCACGGCGGCGTTCTTCAGCATCGCGGAAAATCAAACGGCCCTGGATCTGACCACCAATGCAACGCAGGGCAGCAGCCGCGAGCACACCTTCAGGTGCCCCACCGGTGCCCATATACATGTCGATGCCGGTATTCGGTTCTGCTGTGTGGATCACACCGGCAATGTCGCCGTCGGTGATCAGAGTCACCGCAGCACCTGCCTCACGAACCGACTTGATGATGTGGGAGTGACGCGGACGGTCCAGCACGCAGACTGTGATCTGTGACGGATCAACACCCTTCGCCTCGGCCAGAGCCAGCACGTTGTCCTTGGGGTCCTTGTCAAGATCAACAAGGCCTTCAGGATAGCCGCCGCCGATTGCAATCTTTTCCATGTACACATCAGGTGCGTTCAGGAGGCTGCCACCCTCTGCCATGGCGATGGTGGCCAGGGAGTTGGGCATGCATTTGGCACACAGTGTTGTGCCTTCCAGCGGATCAAGGGCGATATCAACCTTGGGGCCGGATTTGGTACCCACTTCTTCGCCGATATAGAGCATTGGCGCTTCGTCACGTTCGCCTTCGCCGATCACGACGGTGCCGTCGATGTCCAGGGCATTGAGCTCGCGACGCATGGCGTCCACGGCGGCCTGGTCAGCGGTTTTTTCATCGCCACGGCCGCGCAGACGCGATGCAGCCACAGCGGCGCGTTCGGTCACACGGGCAAGCTCAAGCGTCAGCTCACGGTGAAGAAGAGATGCTGGTGCCTGATCGTCGGACTTGGCCTGGCTCATGATCTTTTGGTCTTTCGT
>JBCBUN010000499.1:0-1840 GCA_039818145.1 Pseudomonadota bacterium | reverse complement strand
CTGCCATCCTGGCGCTCTACTTCACCCCGGCGCTGTTCATCTGGATCGCCCGGCGTGAAGCAAGGCGGGCAGAAGAACAGCGGCTCAAGGGACGTATTGCGCCTGCGGAGTAAGCGGAAGGCTTTGGCTAGGCGACAGTGGCGGGTTCTTTGTTCTTTATGGAACCCGCTGCCGTCGCAGCCTTGCCTGATCCAAGGATCTTCGACATGACGTCGTGCAGGGCGGTCTTCGGGTCGCTGATCATGTCCATGGATCGCCAGGCCACGATGCGGTCGGGGCGGACCAGAACGCATCCGTCGTCGTTGACTTCGCGTCGCTTGGTCCAGTGTCCGTACACATCGTTGACGGGCAGCCCGAGAGAGACCTGGACGGCTTCCATTTTCACGCCCAGCTCAGACGCCACGCTTTCCGCCGCATCCATCCATTTACCGCCGTCAGCCCCCACCAGGAGTGTGAACTGATCGTATTTGCACAGATCAAGCGTGGACGTGTCTTTGTCACCCACTGTCAGCCAGGCATGGGGAACCGGACTGCCGGGCACTGTTGTGGGCACGTGAAACTGGTCTGCGTCCCGCTCTGGCGTCTTGACGCTTGAACCGTCGCTGACCACGGCGTCGGAGTCATACATCTGACCCAGCTCAACCCCATGGGCATTGAACTGGCCGTTCTGCAACTTCAGAGCATCAAAGATCTTCTGCCGTTCGGAGCCTCCGTTGGGGCCAAATATCGCGTCGATTTTTTCGTTTGCTTCATCCCAGCTCGTCTGCGGGCTGAAGTCGAAGATGTTGACCCATTCGACCATCTCCAGGACGCTCTGGATGGCGCGGTCGATGATCCGCCGGCCGACCGGTTGCCGCTCTACGGTGTAGGTGCGCAGTAGATCTTCGCTTGCATGGCCCTTACACACCAAAGCGAGTTTCCAGGCCAGGTTGTAACTGTCCTGGATTGACGTGTTGCTGCCCAGCCCGTTTGCAGGAGGGTGGCGGTGCGCTGCGTCGCCGGCGGATCATCGACCGCGCCATCCAGAGCGTCCTGGAGATGGTCGAATGGGTCAACATCTTCGACTTCAGCCCGCAGACGAGCTGGGATGAAGCAAACGAAAAAATCGACGCGATATTTGGCCCCAACGGAGGCTCCGAACGGCAGAAGATCTTTGATGCTCTGAAGTTGCAGAACGGCCAGTTCAATGCCCATGGGGTTGAGCTGGGTCAGATGTATGACTCCGACGCCGTGGTCAGCGACGGTTCAAGCGTCAAGACGCCAGAGCGGGACGCAGACCAGTTTCACGTGCCCACAACAGTGCCCGGCAGTCCGGTTCCCCATGCCTGGCTGACAGTGGGTGACAAAGACACGTCCACGCTTGATCTGTGCAAATACGATCAGTTCACACTCCTGGTGGGGGCTGACGGCGGTAAATGGATGGATGCGGCGGAAAGCGTGGCGTCTGAGCTGGGCGTGAAAATGGAAGCCGTCCAGGTCTCTCTCGGGCTGCCCGTCAACGATGTGTACGGACACTGGACCAAGCGACGCGAAGTCAACGACGACGGATGCGTTCTGGTCCGCCCCGACCGCATCGTGGCCTGGCGATCCATGGACATGATCAGCGACCCGAAGACCGCCCTGCACGACGTCATGTCGAAGATCCTTGGATCAGGCAAGGCTGCGACGGCAGCGGGTTCCATAAAGAACAAAGAACCCGCCACTGTCGCCTAGCCAAAGCCTTCCGCTTACTCCGCAGGCGCAATACGTCCCTTGAGCCGCTGTTCTTCTGCCCGCCTTGCTTCACGCCGGGCGATCCAGATGAACAGCGCCGGGGTGAAGTAGAGCGCCAGGATGGCAG
>JBCBUN010000498.1:0-1844 GCA_039818145.1 Pseudomonadota bacterium | reverse complement strand
GGTCTTTTGACCATCTGGACGGACGCTCAGGTCACGCGTCTTGTCCCCCGGCAAGGCGGACGCATTGGTTCTGTAATCGGTTTGCGGAACGGTGTCTCATTTGAACAGGAAACACCCATTCTGGTTCTGGCCGCCGGGGCGGTGCAGACCCCGCGCCTGTTGCTGGCAAGTGATGTGGCGAACAGTTCCGGTCAGGTTGGTCGTAATTTCATGGAAACGCTGGGATGGACAAGTTCCGGTTTGCGCGCCGGGCTCAGGAACTCGCACAAGGGATTGCCGGCGGATGCCGTATCATGGACCTACAACAGCCCCGGTTCGGTGCCGGGCGTCGCGGGTGGGTGCCGCTTTACCGCCTCCACCCAAGAGGCTGGGCTGATGGGCCCCGTCGCCTATGCCAGCCGGCTTGTGGACGGCTATGGGGCGGCGTTCAAGGCGCAGATGCACCGCGACTTCGGTTCGGCGATTTCGGTTTCCGGAACGGGTGAGACGATCCCGGATGAACGCAGTTTTGTCGCCCTTGATCCCGAACGGGTAGACGATGCAGGCGTGCCGGTTGCTCAGATCAACTCGGTGTTGACGGACCATTCCCTTGCCTTGCTGCGGTTTATAGCAGGCCGGTGCCGCACTCTTCTTGCTGCCGCGGGGGTCGAGGAGGTCCTTGAGGAATACGGGTCGTGGGACAGCTTTACCGCCACGCATGCCTTTGGAACCTGCCGCATGGGCGATGATCCGGCCACATCCGTTGTAGATGCATTCGGGCGGGCGCATGACATCGAAAACCTCTTCATCGCGGATGCCAGTGTCTTTCCCAGCAGCGGCGGAGGAGAGGCACCGGCCCTGACCATTCAGGCGCTTGCCGTGCGCCTCGCGGACCGACTGGTCGCCTGAAAGCAATTGACGGTTTTTCTGCCCGGAATTGATCCGGATCAGGGTGAGCCTGCCTCAATCTGCGTAGGGCGGAGACATCAATCAGTTGAGGAGGCAATCAATGAAACTCTTTATGACATGTGTGGCTGTGGTGTCTGCTTTGGCCGGTGCGGCATGGTCTGAAGATGCGGAACATGGAAAACAGATTTTTGAGACTCACTGTGCAGTCTGTCATGGTCTGGACGCCTATGGCGATGGACCCATGGCGCCGGCCCTTCTGGTCCAGCCTGTTGATCTGACACAACTGACTGCGCGCAATGGCGGTGTGTTCCCGGTGGCCCGGGTCGTCATGCGCATCGATGGACGGGACCCGCTGGTCAGTCACGGATCGATGATGCCTGTTTATGGGTCGTTCTTTGATGTCGACAGCGTGCCTTTGAAAGCCGAAACAGGTCAGCCGATCATGACAAGTTCGCCGGTTGTCGATCTGTCGCCTACCTGCAGACGCTGCAGGAATGACACCTAGCGTGGCAGCGGGTT
Organism: Pseudomonadota bacterium; assembly: GCA_039818145.1. Classification (GTDB taxonomy): domain Bacteria; phylum Pseudomonadota; class Alphaproteobacteria; order CGMCC-115125; family CGMCC-115125; genus Pyruvatibacter. Next base: position 437 of record JBCBUN010000498.1, on the reverse strand, counting down.
GGCGGCCTTGTTATAGGCTTTCCAATCGGTGATCTCGGGATAGTACATGCCCCGCCATTTGCGCACGCGCGGGTTCATGACCCGGCGCCAGATGTGTGGCATCATCGCCGCGATGGTCATCACCGGATAACCGTAGGGCAGTTGTGGGGCATCCGCCTCGGTGTAATTCTGCAAAACGGGAAAGCGGCGATCGGGCTTGAAGTGGTGATCCGAATGCCGCTGCAGGTTGATCAGCAGCCAGTTGGACGCCTTGTGTGCCGCGTTCCAGGAATGGCGGGGCTGGGTGTGTTCGTACTTCCCGTCGCCAAGATGTTTGCGCGTCAGCCCGTAATGTTCGATGTAGTTGACCAGCTCGAGCTGCCAGATGGCGACGCCCGCCTGCACGGCAAAAAGCACAACACCGACCCAGCCGCCCAGTACAAAGGCCAAGAGTAAAA
>JBCBUN010000497.1:0-1848 GCA_039818145.1 Pseudomonadota bacterium | reverse complement strand
TCGCTGTATCAGGCGTACCGGGAACAGCGAGGTGATGGCATCAGCCACGCTTGGACTGGCCGCAGCCACATCCTGCACGTCCTGCCGTGACAGCCCGGCATTCTGGAACAACGGGTCCGCAAACACCTCATTGAGCTCGGCAAAGGCCCGCGCCTCGTCATCGCCGGACAGTTCCCGAATATCCAGATCAAAACTGTCCGCCAGCTTCAAAAGCAGCTGTGCGCTGACCGGACGCTGATTGCGCTCCACCAGATTGAGGTAGCTGGCAGAGATTCCCAGCTGCTCCGCCATGGCCGCCTGGGTCAGTCCCTGCTCCCGCCGCAGACGCCGAACTCGGGGGCCGGCAAAGACCTTCTGCGCCCGTTTTCCCGAGGGGACACCGGTACTTTTGCCCTCAACGTCAGATGATGTGGATTTTGTGGCCATAAGGCCCCCATACTTTACAAACTTAACAGATTTACAAACTATCCCCACACATCTGTCAACACGTTCACCCGAATGTTTCCCTCAACTTGTGGACTCTTGGGGTCCCTTTGTCATTTATGTGCGCACGAAACGGCACCGGGGCGATGACGCTCTGCGCTTGTGCCGAACGACGATTTCCAACCGCGCATGTATGAGCTTCCTCAAGGGGGTTTGCGCCTGCGCACAACTCGAAGAAACCGAAGGATCAGTCTTATGAGCAAGACCTTCTACGACATCATCCCATCCGCCCCGAAGGGCCGCTTTGACAACGTCAAGCGCAACTATTCAGTTGAAGACGTGGAAAAGCTGCGCGGCTCTTTCCCGATCGAGTACACACTCGCCACACGCGGCGCCAACAAGCTGTGGGACCTGATCCACACTGAAGAGCGCGTGCACTCACTGGGCGCCCTTTCCGGCAACCAGGCCATGCAGATGGCCCGCGCCGGCCTCAAGGCCATTTACCTGTCCGGTTGGCAGGTTGCCGCCGACAACAACACCGCCGGCACAACTTACCCTGACCAGTCACTGTACCCAGCCAACTCAGGCCCGGAACTTGCTCGCAAGATCAACCGCACCCTGAAGCGCGCTGACGAGATCGAGCATTCAGAAGGTGGCGCAAAGCGCGACTGGTTCCTGCCGATCGTGGCTGACGCTGAAGCCGGCTTCGGCGGCCCGCTCAACTGCTTCGAAATCATGAAGGCCTACATCGAAGCGGGCGCTGCCGGCGTCCACTACGAAGACCAGCTTGCTTCTGAAAAGAAGTGCGGTCACCTGGGCGGCAAGGTGCTGATCCCGACAAAGGCTCACGAACGCAACCTCAACGCAGCCCGCCTCGGCGCTGACGTGATGGGCGTTCCGACCCTGATCATGGCCCGTACGGACGCTGAATCAGCCAACCTGATCACATCCGACATCGACGAACGCGATCACGAGTTCATCGACTTCGACGCTGGCCGTACACCAGAAGGCTTCTTCCGCATCAAGGAAGGCATGGGCGTTGACCACTGCATCAAGCGTGGTCTGGCGTTTGCTCCTTATGCTGACCTTCTGTGGTGGGAAACTTCCAAGCCGAACCTCGACGATGCTCGCCGCTTTGCGGAAGCCATCAAGAAGGAATACCCGGACCAGCTTCTGGCCTACAACTGCTCACCTTCCTTCAACTGGGAAGCCAATCTCGACAAGGAAACCATCGAGACCTTCCAGCAGGAAATCGCCGCGATGGGTTACAAGTACCAGTTCGTTACGCTCGCTGGCTTCCACCAGCTCAACCACGGCATGTTCCAGCTCGCTTCCGGCTACCGGGATCGCGGCATGGGCGCCTACTCCGAGCTGCAGCAGGCTGAATTCGCCTCTGAAAAGGATGGCTACACAGCCACCCGTCAC
>JBCBUN010000496.1:0-1853 GCA_039818145.1 Pseudomonadota bacterium | reverse complement strand
TGCTCGGCATGTTCACGCGCGGCCATCAATTCCTGCTCGCGGGTCTTTTGCTCGGTGATGTCACGCGTACAGGTCACCATGCCCTGATACTCACCATTGTCGCCTACAAGCGGCGTGATGGCGGATTCAAGCCACAGATACTCACCACTGCTCGCCATCATCCGGTAGGCGACACGGCGGGTCTGATGGTCTTTGAACATGCCGACAATTTCTGAGGCAACATGCTTGCGGTCCTGCGGGTGCGTAAAGTCATCCCAGGACTGTGTGAGGCTGACCTCCGGAGGATACCCCAACACCCGTTCGACAGATGGCGATACATAGACCGGGTTGCCCTCAACGTCGTAGCGGGAAATGACATCGGTGGAGTGTTCCGCCAGCAAGCGGAATTCCTGCTCGGAATTGCGGATGGCCTTATTGGCCTGTTCCAGGTCCGTTACATCCTGGCTGACGCCGACGAGTGCTGTGGGCTTGCCAAACTGGTCGCGCTCCACATGGCCGGTCACCATCAGACGGCGGAACTTGCCATCCTCGTGCCGCATGGAGACGATGCGGCTGAACGACTCGCCATTGACGAGCGCCTGCATGGATATCTGCGCGATGGCCTCACGGTCTTCGTCTGCGATGCGGTCAGACGCCCATTGCATGTCCGGGTCGCAGTCCTCGCGCTTGAGTCCGAGAATGGAGAACAGGCCGTCAGACCAATAGGGCCCAAGGGCGCCATCGTCCCAGCGCCAGTGTCCAAAGCCCACGGACTTTTCCGCATTGCGAAGCTGTTCTTCGCGTTGCTTGTGGACGGTGATGTCGCGCGACACCATGACAATGCCTTTGACCCGGGGATCATCCACAAGGTTGATGGCGTGGGTCTGGATCCATATCCATCCCCCGCGGCCATTGCTCATGCGGTGGTCGGCGAGTTGACGTCGTCCCCCATTGACCACCAGATCGGTGAAATCCGCGAGCATGGCGTCATAGTCGTCAGGATGAAAATGCTCTTCGGTGAGCTGGTCAATGGAGCCATGTTCGAAGCCGAACGCGTCCGCTGCTTTTGGGCAGGCATAGGTGAACACGCCGTCCTGATTGATCACGGAGATCATGTCAGCGGCGTTTTCGACCACGGCACGGAAAAATCCGTCGGGCGCGTCTGGCTGGTTGAAGCGCAGCGATCCCGGCGTCAGTCCGTCCCTTGTCTCAGTGTCCTGGGACATCCCTCAACTTCACAGCAATTGTTCTTGTTGCTGAAAGTCTGCCCCCGGAGAGGTTAATATCCTGTAGGCAAAGCGTTATTTGGCGTTTCAGGCGTCAAGAGGTGACTGAAAACCGCCAAAAAAGACGTGTGTGTAGCTGATCAGGCCTTGCGGCCGACAATTCGCCATGCAGCCTCTGCAAGCATTTTGGCTGCATTTCCATACATCGTTGCCCGTTCAGAGCTGGCATTGCCGTCCAGGCCGCGCTTGTAGACACCCTGCGCAATGGAGGCGAGGCGGAAGATCGAAAAGCCCACATAGAAAGGCCAGTTCTCGATGCCGTCCCGCCCTGCGCGCTCACAATAGCGCGCCACATAATCCATCTCGGCCGGGATTCCCGACGTCGCAAAATCGACCCGCGTCAGGGTACCCATGCTCGGGCTGTCGATGTGATAGAGCATGGAGTTGTAGCCAAGGTCAGCCAGCGGATGCCCGATTGTCGAGAGCTCCCAATCGAGTACCGCAATCATCTTCGGCTCGGTTGGATGAAACATCGTGTTCTCAAGCCGATAGTCACCATGGGCGATTGAGACGGAGGCTTCGGCAGGCACATTGTCCGGCATCCATGCGATGAGCTTTTCCATCTCATCAATGGTTTCAGTTTCAGCG
>JBCBUN010000495.1:0-1853 GCA_039818145.1 Pseudomonadota bacterium | reverse complement strand
CGCGCGCCTTTACGCGCTTCCCGAAGTGATTTCGACCAAGAGCTATGTGGCTTTGTCGACATACTTGGAACGCCCGGTCCAAGCCGGTGTTTCCGATCTTTGAATTAGACAAAGCGGAAATTGCCTGCATGGCAGCTCCGTCCCGCACGACTGCCAACCGGGGCTGCCAAAGCAATGTCCGCTTCGGGCTGGGACCGGTCAACCGATCAAAACAGTCGGATGTCTGCACCGATGAAGGTTTTTCGACGCGGGCCAGTGCGTGCGGGATCGACTGGGATTGACTGTGGCCCGCGTTGAAAAACCTCTCAGGGAGGAAGCCGCGGGGTCCGGGAGCGGTCTATGGGGAAAGAGCGTCTTCTGCTGGATCTAAATTTCTGACTGAGGCGTCTTTCCTGATTTCAAAAACGTTGGACGCCGAGGTCCGCGATCGGGATTGGCTTATGACGACGGCCAACATGGTTGGTTGAGCGTTCCCTGCGCGGCTTTTGGCATGGCTAGGGACAAGTGAGTTTGGCCGGTGTGGCTGGGCCAACTGGTGGACGTATGATGGTATGTACCGGCTTTGGGTCATGCTGCCTGGCTCCGAGGTGGTGCGCGGGATCGTGGAATTTGGCCTCGCCGGAATGTCTCGATGATGCGCATGGGCCCTCCACACTCTGGGCATGGCTCTCGTAATGTCAGCGGGATGATCTCGGTACTGGGCGTGTCTTCTGGCGTGGCCGCTTGTGCACCGATCAACTGACGGATCGTTGCGATGTTGGCTTTGCGCTGCGCGGAAGCCAGAAAGCCGTAGTGGCGGATGCGGTGGAATCCGTCAGGGAGAACGTGGATCAGGTATCGGCGGATGAACTCATCTGTCGCAAGCCGCATGACTTTCATGCGATCCCCTCGCTTGATCCTGTAGTCTTTCCAGCGGAACGCCACGGTGTCGGCATCGGCGCTGATGAGGCGGCTGTTTGAGATCGCGATCCGGTGGGTGTAGCGGCTGAGATAGGTCAGCACTTGTTTGGGTCCGCCAAACGGTGGTTTGGCGTAGACCACCCACTCGGTTTTGCGGCACGGTGCGAGCCATTCGGCGAAGGTGCGTGCGTCTGCCAAGGTGGTAAGATCGGCAAAGAATCTCAACTGTCCTGCGCGGTGCAAGGCCGACAGACCCTTCAGAAACAGCCGTCGAAACAGGCGAGACAACACCCGCACATGCAGAAAGAACCCGGGCTTGCAGGCGACCCACTTCGTGCCGTCCGATGATGGGCCCCCACCGGGCACGATCATGTGCACATGGGGATGGTGGGTCATTGCGGACCCCCAGGTGTGCAACACGCTGGTCATGCCGACGCGTGCGCCCATGCGCTTGGGATCAACTGCAAGGGTTGCTACCGCTTCCGCGGAGGCCTTGAACAGCAGGCCATAGACCGCCCGTTTGTTCCAATAGGCGATGCGACCTATCTCGGCTGGCAGCGTGAAGACGAGGTGGAAGTACTCGACAGGCAGCAGGTCATCTGCCTGCGCTGCCACCCAGTCGCGCGCCGCCGGCCCTTGGCACTTCGGGCAGTGCCGGTTTTTGCAGCTGTTATACGCGATGTGCTGGTGGTTGCACTTGGTACAGGCCGCAACGTGGCCGCCGAGCGCTTCGGTCCGGCATGCTTCAATGGAAGACATGACCTTGAGTTGCCCGAGGCTCAGACGCCCTGCATTAGCCCGCCGGAAGGAAGGTCCATGATCACGGAAGATGTTGGCAACCTCCAGCGCGTGCCGAGGCACGCAGCCGCGCCTGTCAGGTCACATCCCGGATATGCTCGAACGGGCTGGCAACCTTGCCCAGCGTCTTGGTGGCCACATGGGTATATTGCGCC
>JBCBUN010000494.1:0-1865 GCA_039818145.1 Pseudomonadota bacterium | reverse complement strand
GCAAGTCGGTGATGCTCAAATGCATTCTTGGTCTGCTTCGCCCCACCAAAGGGTCGATCAAGATTGACGGGGAAGAAGTCACCAAGATTTCCGAGCGCGACCGCGAAGAAGTGTTGAAGAAGTTCGGGATGCTATTTCAAAGCGCGGCCCTGTTTGACAGCCTGAAGGTCTGGGAGAATGTTGCTTTCGCATTGATCCAGGGCGAGGGAATGCCTCGCGCCAAGGCCCGCGACATAGCAATGGAAAAGCTGGCGAAGGTGGGCCTTGCTGCAGCGGTTGGTGAACTCAACCCTTCTGAATTGTCCGGCGGCATGCAAAAGCGCGTTGGTCTTGCCCGAGCGATTGCGCATGACCCTGAGATTGTTTTCTTTGACGAGCCGACAACCGGTCTCGACCCGATCATGGCAGACGTCATCAATCAGTTGATCGTGGATACCGTGCAGGACATGGGTGCAACCGCGCTTTCGATCACCCATGACATGGCTTCCGCCCGCAAGATCGCCGACCACATGTCGATGATCTACAAGGGCAAGATCATCTGGACGGGCACAGCTGCCGAAGTCGACACCTGCGGCAACCCTTACGTGGATCAGTTCATCAACGGCCGTGCCGACGGGCCGATCCAGATGGAGGTGCTGAAGGCTTAAACCAAAGCCCGAAGCGCAAACATGGCCAAGATTGCCGCTCGATTTGTCTGTCAGAACTGTGGCGCCGTCACGTCCAAATGGGCTGGCAAATGCGATAGCTGCAATGAGTGGAATACGCTTGTTGAAGAGAGCGCCGGAACCGGTCCGGCCTCGTCGCCGGCCACTGCGAAACTCACCCGCGGTTCGCGAAAGCTCATTGACCTTGTTCCGCTGGAAGGGGAAACAGCTGAGACCCCTCGGCATGTCACAGGTATCGCGGAGTTTGATCGCGTCTGCGGCGGCGGACTCGTTCCAGGGTCTGCGCTGCTGGTGGGCGGCGACCCGGGCATCGGCAAATCAACCATTCTCCTGCAAGCCATGGCCGCAGTGGCGCGCGCCGGCAAGCGAGCACTGTACATTTCAGGTGAGGAAGCCATTGCGCAGGTGCGCATGCGGGCAAAGCGGCTGGGGCTTGAAAAGGCGCCGGTTGAACTGGCGGCAGCAACAAGCCTTGCTGACATTGTTGCGACCCTTGAACAGACACCGGCGGCGGATGCTGTTGTGATCGACTCGATCCAGACCATGTGGTCTGACGCGCTGGATTCAGCGCCCGGCACTGTGTCTCAGGTGCGCGCGTGTGCGCAGGCGCTGGTGCAGGTGGCAAAGGCAAAAGGCACGGCAATCATTCTTGTAGGCCACGTCACCAAGGAAGGGCAGATTGCCGGGCCGCGGGTGGTGGAGCACATGGTGGACACGGTGCTCTATTTCGAAGGCGAGCGTGGGCATCAGTTTCGGATCCTCCGCGCGGTGAAGAACCGGTTTGGCCCGACCGACGAAATAGGCGTGTTTGAAATGCGCGACACCGGGCTTTCCGAGGTGGCAAACCCGTCGGCACTTTTCCTGAATGATCGGTCTGAAAGCGCATCCGGGTCTGTGGTCTTTGCAGGCATTGAAGGGACGCGCCCGGTCCTCGTCGAGATTCAGGCGCTTGTGGTGCGTTCTACCCTTGGCACGCCCAGACGCGCTGTTGTGGGCTGGGATGGCGGTCGCCTGTCCATGGTGCTGGCGGTGCTTGAAGCGCGATGCGGGACCAGTTTTGGCGGCTTTGACGTCTATCTCAATGTCGCCGGTGGCCTACGTGTCAATGAACCGGCGGCGGATCTGGCGGTGGCTGCTGCCCTGCTCTCTTCACTGGATGACAGCGCAATTGATCCGCAGACGGTGGTTTTTGGCGAAATC
>JBCBUN010000493.1:0-1868 GCA_039818145.1 Pseudomonadota bacterium | reverse complement strand
GGCCGACCTGGAGCCAGACAAACCCACACACTGCATAGGCCCCCAGCTCGTGACATGCGCCGCCCAATAAGCGATGGGCGGGTGCAGCAATTCAAAGAATTGACATAGGGTATGCCATTTCATAGATTCGGCTGCGTTGGGACAACCAGCCGGGTGTATTGGGGAGGCTCGCGATGAAAACTGCCATACCATGGTGGCTCACACTCATCATCATCCTTGAGACTCTGCCGATGTTTATCGGCCCGGTTGTTGCCTTCATACTTCCGGGCTTTCTGGGCGGTCCCGGTGCCGAAGAGACAAATCAGGCAACCTATATCTACGCTGCCCGCAACTTTGCGGTGGGGTTCGCGCTCATCATCGCGTTTGCGCTTCGTAGTGCCCCGATGCTCTTTATACTGATCTTTATTCGCCTCTTTACCGACCTAATCGATCTGCCGACGCTCCTGTATTTCGACCTTGCGTCCAATACCACGCGCGTCGTGGCCATCTTTGTGCTCCTCTATTACATCCCGGCGCTCTTTGCCTTGCGATACCTCTGGAAACAGATGCGGCACGGCGAGGCCGGACAGAGCACAGCGCAAGCATAGCGCACACACAAATTGAACCAGCTGCACGACATTTGCGAAAGGTGGTCCCAGTGAAGAGAGCAGTACTTGTCATTCTGGCTGTTGTCATCATCGCGGGCGCGGCCCTGGTGTTCAGCCTGACCAGCGATGGGCAGATGATAACGCCGGAGGGGAGCACGAGCGTTTCCATCGATGGACAAACCTTCGAAAGCTTTCAGCTACCGGACTACGCATCGCGGTACATCACCGACGACTACAAGAGCTACTTCATAGAAGTCGAGCCTGGCATCAAGGTTCACATGCTGGAGGTCGGGTCCGGCTATCCGGTGTTCCTGATGCACGGCAACCCGACATCAGGCTTCCTCTACCGCAAGGTCGTAGATGAGCTCCCGAAAGACCAGCTCCGGCTGATCATGCCGACACTCGTGGGTCTGGGGTTTTCCAGCAAGATACCGGCAAGCCAGCACACGCTCGACAATCACATGCGCTGGATCAACACAGCTCTTGCGCAGCTTGACCTGACGGAAGTCGTTTATGTAGGGCAGGACTGGGGCGGACCCGTCGGACTCGGGGCCCTCAGCCGATCCCCCGGTCTGATCAAGGGCGCTGTGGTGCTCAACACCAGCTTCAATGCGCCGAAAGAGGCAAGCAGCCTCTCCAGAGCCCACGACATTGCAAAGACGCCGCTGGTCGGCGAACTGATGTTTGAGAGCCTGGTCTCGATCTTTGAGCGTCTAAAGGATGCACAGGGGGATCCGGACTCCATTCCTGAGGACGTTGCAGCGCTGTACGGCCGACCCGTACTGGAGAGCGGAAACGCCAAAGCACCATTGGCCATGATGCGGATGGTACCCAACAGCCCCGATGAACCAAGCTCGGAACAGATGAGAGAGATCGAACGCTATGTGGACGGTCTGAACATCCCTGTTGAGATCATCTGGGGCATGAACGACCCAATTCTTGCGAGAGGGCTTCCTGCCATGACGCAGAATTTCCCCAACGCAGCAGTCACCGAAACTCAGGCTGGGCATTTCCTCCAGGAAGAAGTGCCAGCAGAAATAGCAGCCGCCGTGTTGCGCATCGTTGATGTCGTTCAGTAGCCGGAACAGGCGGGAGTAAAGCCATGGCACAGAACACAAGAACAGCCGTCGTGACAGGCGTTTCATCCGGGATCGGGCGGGCGATCTGTGCACAGCTCATCAAGGACGGCTGGCACGTCTTCGGCAGCGTGCGAACGGATGAGGACGCGAATGCCGCGCGTGACGCCTTGGGCAATGCCTTCACGCCGCTCGTCTTTGATGT
>JBCBUN010000492.1:0-1875 GCA_039818145.1 Pseudomonadota bacterium | reverse complement strand
CAAGGCCCGAAACTCCGTAGCGGGGTCCGTACCTGTCTGGCGTTCGATTTCGACGTCGCCATCTGGAGAGGTGAGCGTGACTGAAATGATGCGCATCGGATCATCGAAACGCATTGAAAGCTCTGACACTTCTGTGACTGTCGCACCGTCGGCGGGTGTTGTGGCTTCAGACTTCGAATGGGCAAAGGCAAGAGCGGGAGCAACTACAACGGCCAAGCCGAGAAGAGTATGTTTGATCATCTGAGTTTTCCTCTATTCGGACTGTGCATTCAGTTCGTCGTGATACTGACGAAGGTCGTCGGGCCAGGTTGACTTGATGAAGGATAGCACAGCAATGATCTCGTCATCGGTAAGCACGCCGTCATAGACAGGCATGCCCGACGGTGGTGCGTTCTCCATCAGACCTGCAAGCCCGTACTTGGTCAGGGTGAAAAGCGTTTCGTCATCATGGTGCCATGTGTGACCAGTGGCATCATGCGGCGGGGCTTGCAGCAATCCATCTTCTCCACGTATCCGCCAGTTTGGTTGCCCCTCTAGGCGCGCACCATGGCAAGCGGCACATTGGTCTGCGTAGATGTCTTGGCCCAACGCGACCACTTCGGCGTCGTCGGGGGTCAAAATACCAACCGCTTGGAAAGGTTGAGCCAGAACAAATGCGGCGGCGAAACCAGCGAGCGCGAGCCCGCCGGTTAGCAAAGCGACTTTCCGACTGACCATCAGGTGTCGAACGGCTGCACCGTGCCAGCGCGGTAGAATACCGTGCCAGTGCCAGCCTCTCCGCCAAATGCGATGACATCGTAGCGGGCGGACGGGTCGTCGCCCATGCCAGGAGAGCCCATCGGCATGCCCGGAACAGCAAGCCCAGTAATGTCCGGACGGTCCTGCAAAACGGCTTCCAGTGCTTCAAATGGCACATGCCCTTCGAAGACATATCCATCCGTTTCAATGGTGTGACAGGAGGCGAGCTCAAGCGGAATGCCACGCTCTGACTTCTGCGCCTCGGGGGCGGTCAATTCCTCGACGGTGACGGCGTAGCCGCGAGCGCGAGCTAGGTCAGCCCAGGCGTGACAGCACCCGCAGCCTGGTGAGGCAAGAACGCGCATAGGAGTGCCAGCACGAGCAGGCAGGGCAGCCATGACAAGAGCTGTTGCAGTTAGAGTGGTGAAGTGACGACGTGTGATCATGTCTGTCGGTCCTTTGATTTGAAAGTTGAATGGACTGCGGACTAGCGCCCGTTGCCGCTCAGACTTTCGGAGGACCGGTTGGGACAGATAGCGTCAGGTTTGCAAAGTCGAAATCAGCGTACAGAATACTAACAACCGATGTGCTCGAAGGAATGACCTGCAAAATAGCAGAAGTGGCCGCGAGATCGCCAAAACAGGGCATTGACCCCATGCCGCTTGTGGCGTCGCAGCAGTCCGCGAGTGCCTTCTCAGCATCAGCCAAAGGATCGCTTTCTGACATTTGGGCGTGGTGGTCGGCGTGATCCGATCCATGGTTCAAGCCATGCATCACAGATGCCGTGGATGCACCAGCGAATGCAAAAACAAGAATGATCGACAGAACCAAACGAAACATAACCAATACCTACTGGGGGTATATGGTTTTGACAAGTCACGAGGATGTGTCGCCGTAACCGAGCCTAGTTGCATCCGTTATGGCTGCGCCACATGTCAGGATCGTGCCCGTTTGGTACAGAGGCACAAGGATCAGCTGTATACCCGCGCAAAACCGAGTACTGGCTGATTTGGGCATCGGTCAGCAATGGCAAAGTTAAAAGATGTGCATTCAAGTGGACGAGGCGGAGAGCTGCCCGCGCTTGACCTGCTTCTGCAACCAATCGTTCAAGCGCCTCGGCATCTGGCGCACCTTGTT
>JBCBUN010000491.1:0-1877 GCA_039818145.1 Pseudomonadota bacterium | reverse complement strand
CTGTCTGAAATTCGGGCGGTGCCGGTCTCCACGGGGACAGAGGTTCTGCCTGCTTGTGGTGTCTCAACTATTGACGGGGATAATGGGGCCATGAACGCGATTATGTCACGCACACGTACGCCGCGCATTGGCGCAATGCTGGTTGGGCTGACCGGCATGCTGGTTCTTGCTGGGTGTGCGGAAACGCAGCTGGCCGGCGCCGTTGTGAAGGAAGTCAGCCGAAGTGAGATACCAAGCGGTGAGGGTGGCTACTGGAAAGTCGGCAATCCCTATCAGATTGCCGGTGAGTGGTACTATCCCAAGGAAGACGAGCGCTACAACCGGACAGGCATTGCCTCCTGGTATGGCCCACAGTTCCACAAGAAGATGACCGCCAACGGCGAGATCTTCGACATGTATCAGGTTTCCGCTGCGCACCCGACACTCCCCATGCCGGTGATGGCGCGCGTGACCAATCTTGAAAACGGCCGCTCGCTGATTGTTCGCATCAATGACCGCGGCCCGTTCGCCCGCGGCCGTGAAATTGATATGTCCATGCGCGGCGCTGAATTGCTGGGTTACAAAGAGCAGGGCACGGCCAAAGTACGCGTCGAGTATCTGGGCAAGGCCGAAGGCTGGACCGGTGAACAGGGCCGCGTGCAGACGGTCAATGCGCAGCCTGCGCCTGTGGCACCTGTTGCCGCACAGGCAGCATCGCAGATGCAGCCCGTTCAGGATGATGACGATGATATCGCAACAGCCGGCCTGCCGCCTGTGCCGAACGCGCCGGTAGACTTGTCGCTGCTGGCTGGTGGCGCTTCTGCCACCGCAGGGGCCATTCCTGCAGCAACCACGCCGTCAGCATCTGCACCGGCCTCGCAGACGACGACCATGGCGCCTGTTGTCGACAACTTCTTCGTGCAGGCCGGTTCATTCCGCAGTGCCAGCAACGCCAATGCACTTGCATCACAGCTTTCAGACCTTGGCCCAGTCGAGGTGACAGAGTCGGTTGTGAACGGGACCCCTTGGTATCGCGTACGGGTTGGCCCGGTGAACAACGCTCAGGGCGCTGACGGGCTGCTCGAATCGGTCGTGTCACGTGGGCAGAACGGGGCCCGTGTCGTCATAAACTAGGCGCCAATTCCCCCGCCAAACGGTGACGATTCCATCAAAACAGGTGTCACCACTGGCACAGGATGCTCATACGCGGTAATCCAGATACAGCCATATTTGGACGGTACAATCGTACCTCCTTCGAGCTGGATGGAGCCCCGCGTTTTATGATTGCCCGCTTTACTCGACTTCCTGCGTTTCTGCTTGCTGTGGCACTGGCTGCAGCCCCGTTTGCCATTGCGCCTGCCCGGGCCATAGAGACCCCCGCCGACTACGTTTCGCTGATGGATTTTGCAACCGGCGAAATCATCTACGAAAAGCAGGGCAACGAATTGATGGCTCCTGCATCCATGTCGAAGCTCATGACCATGGTCATGTTGTTCGACGCCCTGAAAGATGGTCGCGTGACGCTGGATGATGAGTTTGTCATTTCGGAAAATGCCTGGCGCAAGGGTGGCGCAGCATCGGGATCATCCACCATGTTTGCGGAACTCAACAGCCGCGTTCCGGTCCGTGATCTCATTTATGGTGTCATCGTCCAATCCGGCAATGATGCCTGCATCGCAATCGCTGAAGCTCTGGCAGGTTCTGAAGCAACATTTGCGGAGAGGATGACGGAGCGCGCGCGGGAAATCGGGCTTGAAACCTCCACCTTCAAGAATTCAACGGGCTGGCCGGATGAGGGCCACCTGATGACTGCCAACGAGCTCGCCATCCTGGCGCGCTACCTCATCGAAACGCATCCGGAGTTCTACGAGATCTATTCTGTCCGTGAATTCTTGAAG
>JBCBUN010000490.1:0-1877 GCA_039818145.1 Pseudomonadota bacterium | reverse complement strand
GGTCCGCTACGCCAAATGGCTCGCCCATGTGGGTGACTGGGCTTACAACTTTGCCCTGGCTGCATCAGGGATGCTTCACAACATCCGCCGGACATTCGGGCTGTCCTACTGGTCGCTCTCCGCCTACCTGAAACACAAAGTCAAAAACGCCGTCGAGTACATCTCGAACTACGAAGAAGCCGTGGCCCGCGAAGCGCGCGACCGCGGCGTGGACGGCGTGGTCTGCGGGCACATCCACCACGCAGAGGTGCGCGACATGGATGGCGTCACCTACATGAATGACGGGGACTGGGTGGAAAGCTGCACAGCACTAGCCGAAGACATGACCGGCAATTTCACCATCCTGCACTGGACACGATTTGCGGCGGATGTGGATGCCGAGAAGGCTGAACACGAGAAGGCTCTCGACCTTCTTCCGGCACCGGACCAGCCGGAACCGGCACCCGCACACGAAACATCACCATCTTCTAAAACCGAAGAAGACCTCGACGAAGAGGTCATCATAGATGGCAGCATTCCAGTCGCCGCACGCGACGAGGCTCCGCAAAAAACCATAAACCTAGCAAGCAGCGCAGCGTGACACACACCCAGACGTCGACCTCCGCCCTTTCCGCCAGCCAAGCAGCATCGCCAACCCCGGTTGCACATCCAGGTGGATTGCAATTCAGTGAACCCGGCCAACCGCTACGTGTTCTGATCGTCACGGACGCATGGGAGCCGCAGGTCAATGGTGTGGTGCGCACGTTGCAGCAGCTGGGGACTCAACTGGGCAAGATGGGGCATCAGGTACGCTATGTGACGCCCCTCGATTTCAAGACCATTCCCGCGCCCACCTATCCGGAAATCAGACTTGCGCTCTGGCCATTGCGATGGATGGCGAAAGTCGTACGAGAGTTTGCGCCCTGCGCGATCCATATCGCAACAGAAGGCCCGCTCGGCCTTGCCGCGCGCAATTACTGTGTGCGCAACGGGCTGCCGTTCTCCACATCATTCCACACGCGCTTCCCGGAATACATCAACGCCCGCTTCGGCACACCTGTTGCCTGGGGCTATCGCTTTCTGCGCTGGTTCCATGGTCCGGCCACCACAATGATGGTCGCCACCAAATCGCTGCAGGAAGAGATGGCTGACAGAAAGTTTCCATCGACAGCCATCTGGTCACGCGGGGTGGACATTGACGTGTACAAACCCCGCCCGGATTTAAAGGAGAGTGCCTTTCTCAATCTCCCGCGTCCCCTTTGGCTGTATGTGGGCCGCGTGGCAGTTGAGAAAAACATCGAAGCATTCCTGAAACTGGACCTGCCGGGAACAAAACTTGTTGTGGGAGGTGGCCCGCAGCTCGAAAGCCTCAGGCAAAAATACACTGACGTACACTTTGCTGGCCCGAAGTTCGGCGAGGAGTTGGCCGAGCACTACGCCGCCAGTGACTGTTTCGTGTTCCCCAGCAAGACCGACACCTTCGGCCTCGTGACCCTTGAGGCGCTCGCATCAGGTACACCGGTTGCTGCTTACCCGGTGCAGGGACCAAAGGATGTGATTGGCGATGCACCAGTAGGATGCCTGCGCGACGACCTGCGCAGCGCCGCGCTTGCCGCCGTCAAGATATCGCCGGATCGCGCCCGCGCCTTCGCGCTTGGGTATTCCTGGGAAGCCTGCACAAACCAGTTCATCAGCAATCTGGCCATCCAGCGACAGCCGGGCGTCGAGGGAAGCCGACCGCGTCTTCTCAGGCGATGAGCCGAATTCTCCCAACGCTGCTCACATTTGCGTTAGTCATCCGCCGCCCTCTCCCGGTTTCACTGGTAACCGCCCGCAGGCATGTTAGGCTTTGCGGGAAAGTTGTGTTGCATACAGGGAGTTCAACGCATGTCTCATCA
>JBCBUN010000489.1:0-1880 GCA_039818145.1 Pseudomonadota bacterium | reverse complement strand
TTTTCGATTTCGTCGAACAGGACCACCTGATAGGGCCGTCTGCGAACCGCTTCGGTCAGCGCGCCGCCTTCCTCGTAGCCGACATAGCCCGGAGGTGCACCGATCAAACGGGCAACCGAGTGCTTCTCCATATATTCGGACATATCCATCCGAACGATGGCGCTGTCATCGTCAAACAGGAAGCCCGCCAGAGCCTTGGTCAGCTCCGTCTTGCCGACACCGGTCGGTCCAAGGAACATGAAGGAGCCAATGGGCCTGTTGGGATCCTGCAGGCCCGCACGCGCACGGCGTACGGCACGGCTGACCGCGGCCACGGCTTCCTTTTGACCAATCACGCGGTTGGCCAGTGCTGATTCCATCTGCAGCAGCTTCTCGCGTTCGCCTTCCAGCATCTTGTCGACAGGAATGCCCGTCCAGCGCGACACAATGCCCGCCACATGCTCGTCAGTGACTTCTTCGTCGAGCATGGCGCCGGTGTCCACGTCTTCGGGTTCCGCCAGCTTCTTCTCAAGCTCTGGTATAATGCCGTAGGCAAGCTCACTGGCCTGTTCCAGATTGCCCGCACGCTGCGCCTTCTCAAGGTCACTGCGTGCCTGGTCCAGCTGCTCTTTCATCTTCTGCGAGCCAGCAAGCTTCTCTTTTTCGCTTTCCCAGCGCGCCGTCAGTTCAGACGCCCGCTGCTCAAGCTCGGCCAGGTCCTTCTCAAGCGTTTCAAGGCGGTCCTTGGATGCTGAGTCGGTTTCCTTCTTGAGGGCCTCACGCTCAATCTTGAGCTGGATGACCCTGCGGTCGAGCTCATCAAGCTCCTCTGGCTTGGAATCCACCTGCATTCGCAACCGGCTGGCCGCTTCATCCACCAGGTCAATCGCCTTGTCCGGCAAAAACCGCTCGGTGATATAGCGATCACTCAGCTGGGCCGCAGCCACAATGGCGCTGTCGGTGATTCTCACCCCGTGATGCAGTTCGTATTTTTCCTTCAGTCCACGCAGAATCGAAATCGTGTCTTCGATTGTCGGCTCATTGACCATCACAGGCTGAAAACGACGGGCCAGAGCCGCGTCTTTTTCAACGTGCTTGCGGTACTCGTCCAAGGTCGTGGCACCGATACAGTGCAGTTCACCGCGTGCCAGCGCAGGCTTGAGCAGGTTTGAGGCATCCATGGCCCCATCGGTCTTGCCGGCGCCCACAAGGGTGTGCATCTCGTCGATGAAGAGAATGATCTGGCCATCAGCCGCCGTCACTTCGTTGAGAACCGCCTTGAGACGCTCCTCAAACTCACCGCGATATTTGGCACCGGCAATGAGTGCGCCCATGTCCAGCGCCAGCAATGCCTTGTCCTTGAGGCTTTCCGGCACGTCACCATTGACGATTCGCAGTGCCAGACCTTCCGCAATGGCGGTCTTGCCCACGCCCGGCTCACCAATGAGCACGGGATTGTTCTTGGTACGACGCGACAGAACCTGAATCGTCCGGCGAATTTCTTCGTCGCGGCCAATCACCGGGTCGAGCTTGCCGTCCCGCGCAACCTGCGTCAGGTCACGGGCGTATTTCTTGAGCGCGTCATACTGGTCTTCAGCCCCGGCGCTGTCGGCCGTGCGGCCCTTGCGCAGATCCTGAATGGCTGTGTTCAGCCCGTTGGGCGTCACGCCTGCTTCCTTGAGCGCTTTGCCGGCGTCAGTCTGTGTCGCCATGACGAGCGCAAGCAACACCCGCTCGGCGGTGACAAAGCTGTCGCCTTCCTTCTTGGAGATTTCTTCTGCCGTATCGAACACGCGCGCGGTTTCAGGCGCGAGATACAGCTGTCCCGCACCCGTTCCTTCCACCTTGGGAAGTTTGTCGAGTGTCAGTTCAACCGCCTGCAGCGCCACGTCAGGACGTCC
>JBCBUN010000488.1:0-1885 GCA_039818145.1 Pseudomonadota bacterium | reverse complement strand
ACCAACAATGTGTCGGCGGGCGAAGGCGCAGGCATGGCAAGCACCAGTGAGAAGGCGAAGGCTGTTCAGGAAATCATGGATGAGTTCGAATTCATCATTGAGTCCAGCAAGGCGGGCGTTCGCAAGCCCCATCCCAAAATCTATGAAATGGCGCTGGAACAGCTGGGCGTTGATGCCGCTGATGCGGTCTACCTGGATGACCTTGGCATCAACTGCAAAGCCGCCCATCAGGTCGGTATGAAAGCCATCAAAGTTTCAAGCGCGGACCAGGCGCTTGCTGAGCTTGAGGATATTGTCGGGTTCGCGCTTCGCTAGGACACGCGACCACCGAAACGCAAAAAGCCCCGGCAGCAATGCCGGGGCTTTGTTGTTTGTAGCGTTTGGTAGCTGCTAGTCGGAAATACCCAGACGTGCCTGGGCGTCCTTACGGGCTTTCTCCAGATCAGCGTCGCTGCGGCCAAGCTGGCCGGCAACGGACTTGATCTGATGCACTTCGAAGCGGTGCAATTCACCGTCGGCATAGGCGACTTCCCACATCATTGAGAGAATGTCGATCTGCTCTTCGGCGCTGAAGTTCTTGGACACGGCATTTGTGAACTGCCAGTTGTCGTAGTTCGATTTCTGACGAGCCGCAGCGATATCGATCAATGTCTGGGCATCGTCAGCGCTCAGGCTGAACCGCTCAGCAACGATACGTTCCATGGCGGCACGCTCTGTATCGTCAAAGTCACTGTCGAGACGGGCACCTTCAACCATGAGGGCCGCTGCAGCGACCTGTTTTACAGAAAACGGGTCAGAAGATTCACCGCCAGGCGCGGCGCGGTTTTCAAGAAAGGCAACAATTCGATCAAGCATTTTTCGCTTCCCCTTGCGAGCGCACCGTTGGTTGGGTGCTTTGGGGGGTGTATCTGCCGGTGAGGCAGATACACCCCTTACTCGAGTACTTTGTGTTTCGCGTCAGTGAGCCAAGATGCCCGAAGGCGCTTTAATTGGCGCACGGCGCGGGAACACCATGTCCAGAACCACGGCGATGGCTGGCAGCACCGTGATGGCCATAATCATGTTCGTCAGGAACATGAAGGTGAGCAGCAGGCCCATGTCAGCCTGGAACTTCAGTGGTGAGAAGGTCCAGGTGCTCACGCCGACCGCAAGGGTAATGGCGGTGAACACAACGGCCATGCCGGTCTCGAACATTGACTGCTTGAAGCTGTCGGTGATGTCGAGGCCTTCAGACAGGTGGAACTGCAGGCGGTTGTAGATGTAGAACGCGTAGTCCACGCCCAGACCCACAGCCAGCACCATCACCGGCAAGGTCGCAACCTTGAGGCCGATTTCCAGCTCTTCCATGAACCAGTAGCCCAGGAAGGTGGCCAGCGTCAGCGGCACACAACAGCAGATCGTTGCACGCCAGTCACGATAGGTGAGGTACACCAGCAGAATGATGGTCGCGTACACGTAGAGCATCATTGGCAGTTCTGAGGTTTCGATTTCCTCGTTGGTTGCTGCCATCACACCCACATTGCCCGAAGCAAGGCGGATATTGACGTCGTCACGCGGGTTGGCCTCGCGCCATGTCTTCACACCGGCGATCACGTTTTCAATCGTGGTTGCCTTCGAGTCATCCGTGAAGATCTGAAGCGGCAAGGTTGTGCAGTCCACATCCAACAAACCGGAGGACGTTGGAACCGGACCCACCGCCTGCACGAGAGCGAACTTGTTCCGCGGCAGGGTCTGATATTTCAGGTTGCCTTCGTTCCAGCCGGCAGACGACGCCTTAGCGGCGGTCGGCAGCGAAATCACAGCTGCCACACCTTCACGGTTCGACATGTACCAGGAGAAACGCGCGAGGTAATTCATCACGTCGTGGTTGATACAGGCTTCGGAC
>JBCBUN010000487.1:0-1894 GCA_039818145.1 Pseudomonadota bacterium | reverse complement strand
ATACAGTTCTTGATCACAACGGCCGGGCTGTCACGGCAGCGCTCCCGTTCTCCCTTGCCAGAGAAGCCCCTTGAAAGCAGCCTTTAAATATGCATATACATATTACAAGTGATCAGGAGGCGGCCATGCCTGCAAAGACCGACAGAAAAGACCTGCTGGACATCGGCCAGAACTGCGCTGCGTTGCGCACGCGCATGGCGGCGCGTGGTGTGACCCGCGCCTATGACGCAGCCTTGCGGCCTCTGGGCATCAAGATCACCCAGTTCACATTGCTGGTGACAGCGAAGTACGAAGCGGACCTGTCCATTGGCGACATGGCGGATGTCCTGGCCATGGAACGCTCCACCCTGACCCGCAACCTCAAGCTGCTGGCGGACATGGGCCTGATTGAGATGCGCAAGGGCTCAGCCCCCCGCACCAAGGTGCCGGTCATCACACGCAAGGGTGACGCGCTGCTGACAAAGGCCATTCCCATCTGGCGCGACGCGCAGGCGCGGCTCACCGCCCATATGGGCAAGGCCAGGTGGAAAGAAGCGCGCACCCTTCTGACGGACCTGTCGCTGGTTCCGGGCTAAGTCGCTCAGACGACGGAGTCGCATCTCACGCTTTCAAATATGTATATACATTATTAGGAGTGCCTCATGGCTCTCGAAGATCAACAGGCCATCATCCGTTACCGCCTGAGTGCGGCTGCGCAATCCACCGGCAAGAAGGGCGCTTCGCTCGACTCCGAATGGCTCAAGGCGCTGGTGATGGAGTGCGGGGCCGATGATGCAGGCTTTGTCGCCATCACCCGCGAAGAGCTGCAGCCCCAGCTTGGCAAGCTCACCAAGCTGATGCCGCAGGTCAAAACCCTGGTCAGCATCTGCTGCCGCATGAACCGCACGGCGGTTCAGAGCACCACCCGGTCCATTGCCAATCATGAGTTCCACGAAACCTATGACGAGGTAAACCACGTGGCCCGCAAGCTGGTGCGGCGCCTGACCGATGAGGGCTATGACGCCATGAACGCAGTCGCGGCCTTTCCCATGGAAATGCAGAACGCGCCGGGCGACACCATCCCCATTCACCACAAGCCCATCGCGGAGGCCGCAGGCATCGGGAAGATGGGTCTGCACCGGAATGTCATTCATCCCAAATTCGGCAACTTCATCCTGCTGGACACGGTGCTGATCGCCCATGACGTCACCGAACAGAGCGCGGCGCTGGACTACAGTCCCTGTATCGATTGCAAGCTGTGCGTCTCCGCCTGCCCGGTTGAGGCCATCGGCATGGACGGCTCTTTCAACTTTTCCGCCTGCTACGCCCACAACTACCGCGACTTCATGGCCGGCTGGGCGGACTGGGTCGACCAGGTCGTTGAGGCCAAGGACCGCGATGACTTCCGCACCCGGGTCACTCCGGGCGAGACGGCGTCTGTCTGGCAAAGCTTGTCTTTTAAGCCGAACTACAAGGCGGCCTATTGCGTCGCCGTCTGCCCGGCGGGGGAAAACGTGTTGGGCTCGTTTCTGGAAGACCGGGTCGCCTACAACCGTGACCACG
The DNA here is from genome assembly GCA_039818145.1 of Pseudomonadota bacterium. Lineage (GTDB taxonomy): Bacteria > Pseudomonadota > Alphaproteobacteria > CGMCC-115125 > CGMCC-115125 > Pyruvatibacter. The sequence goes on along the minus strand of JBCBUN010000487.1, from coordinate 352 downwards.
TGCAGCCCTACAAGGAGCTGACCGAAACGGTTTATGTGCTGCCCGGGTCAGACGCAGAGGACTCAGTGCCTCGTCGTTACCCCCACAAGACCGCAACCCGCGTTGGCTGGACCATGGATGCGACCGAGATATTCAGCTTCCTGTTCAACCTGACGCTTACCTTCCAGCGCCGTCAGGCCCGCGGCGTGTCGCAGATCATCAATCTGGTGCTGCCGGGCAAAGACGGGGAGGGCAACCCACTCGAAGCCAGCCTGCGCATCCAGGACCAGCGTCTGGAAATCCTCTATTGGCATGCGCCTGAAGCAGATCATCATATCACGTGCTCGCAGGACACCTTCATTGCCATGTTCCG
>JBCBUN010000486.1:0-1898 GCA_039818145.1 Pseudomonadota bacterium | reverse complement strand
GCATGCTTTGACCAAATGAAATGGTGGCGGTCTTCAGAATACCGCCGCACTTGCTGCAGGGTGGCGGCGTGCCCTCCTCTTCAAAGCCCGCACGAACGAACTCGATTTCGTGGCGCGTGCCGCAGTCAAGACATTTGGCATAGGTCGTATTGCCGTGCAGCTCGACGATCCGGTCATCGGGGATGCCCGAGTCCTGGTGCAGATTGTCGATGTTCTGGGTGATGACCGACGTGACCTTGCCGCTTTGCACCAGCCGCGCAATCGCCATATGGCCGGCATTTGGTTGGGCATTGGTGAAGGTATCGTCCATATTGAACTTGCGCTGCCACGCCTCGACACGCATGGCTTCCGAGGCCATGAAGTCCTGAAAATAGATCGGCTTGTTCTGCGTCCACAGGCCACCAGGGCTGCGAAAGTCGGGAATGCCGGATTCAGTCGAAATGCCAGCGCCGGTAAAGACGACAACGCGCTTTGCCTGATCCACATAGTCCTTGAGTGTCGTTGCCATTCCTACATCCAACTGCGTGATAGTCTGCGCAAATATGTGCTTTGACCCTAGCCCAGCCTTGGGCAATCATCACGGTCAAAGAGTGCCCGGCTGAGCCAGCACGAGCACGTTGTAATCTGCCGCGAAGAGAGACGAAATGAAATACCTTCACACCATGGTCCGCGTCCGTGATCTGGATGCGTCGCTTGCCTTCTATGTCGACCATCTGGGGTTGGAGCAACGGGGCCGCTTCGACATTGAAGATGGCCGTTTCTCGCTTGTGTTTCTGTCAGCGCCTGGCGACGAGTCCGCCCAGGTAGAGCTGACCCACAATTGGGATGACGAAGAACTGGATGAAGGGCGCAACTTCGGACACCTCGCATATGAAGTAGATGATATCTACGCGATCTGTGAACGGCTTCAGGCGGCCGGCGTCACCATCAACCGCCCGCCTCGTGACGGCCGCATGGCATTTGTCAGGTCACCGGACAACATTTCGGTAGAGCTGTTGCAAAAAGGCGGTTCCAAGGAGCCTGCCGAGCCGTGGGCGTCCATGGAAAACACCGGTCACTGGTAGGACGTACCTGATGTTCCCCACCATGACGCGCACGTTACTTGTCTGCTGGCTGGCAGTCGGCGCGGCATGGCTCGGGTTGATGATGGTGGATGCTCAAGAGGTTTTTGTTGCACCGGCCCATGCCCAGTCAGCACCGGACCCCCGGGAGACTGGTGCTGAAGTCGTACGCCGCCGACAGGCAGAGCAGGCTGAAAAGGAAGGCGAGAGCCTCACCGGTGCGTATTGGACGCCATTCGAGCTGGCCAGTGCCGGACGCTGCGATGATGCGATGGACGACCTGCAGGTTCTGGCCAATCGCGGTCGGGGATACGAGAACGCGCAGCATGCTCTGGGATTGTGCAAGATCCAGACGGGCAACACGGCCGAGGGAAAAGAATGGGTTGAACGTGCCGCCCAGGCAGGACTGGCCGACGCCCAGGCATCGCATTTGCGCGGTTACCTTGATGGGCACACGGACTATCATCCCTATCACGTGGCCGCAAAATGGCTTTACCTCTACGAGACCAATCCACTGCGTCTTGCCATCGGCACGGAGAACGCTCTGGACGTTGCCGAGGTGCAATCCATTCGCGGGAGTATTCCGCGTGCAGAATATCTAAGAGGCGTTCAGGCTGCTCGAAACTGGACGCCGGTATTCTGGACGAACACCGACCCATCAACGGCTGAATAAAGAGGACTCGCATGGCTCGTTCCTTTACCAATGACAGCACGCGCTATGGCTATGTCGCCGTTACCCTGCACTGGCTGATCGCCGTTGCGGTCATTGGTCTTTATGTCGTCGGAACCATCATGGAGGACATGAAACCCTCCCTCCAGCAATTCGAGCTGTATCAA
>JBCBUN010000485.1:0-1904 GCA_039818145.1 Pseudomonadota bacterium | reverse complement strand
GGGTAAGCAGTTGGGTTACTTCCTTGACGGAGAAACCAAGGCCACGGGCACGGCGAATGAACCGCAGCGTGTGGACTTCCTGGTCGCCATAAACACGGTAGCCGGCATCACTCCGGTCCGCTTCAGGAATGAGGCCGATACTCTCATAGTAGCGGATGTTCTTGGCAGTAACGCCGGATGCTTTAGCTGCTTCGCCGATGTTCATGTTGTAGTCGTGTGTCCCTGCTTTAAGCCTGGCCAAATTCGTCACGCGTCATCACGCGGCGCGCTCTGAAATAGTGGTCCGGTGGAGGATGCGGTCGTAACCGTCATAGCCGCCGCTGGCGCGATGCAGCAGACACCGGTTATCCCACATGACCAGCATGTTGGGTTGCCATTTGTGCCGGTACACAAATTTGTCCTGTGTTTGATGCTGATACAGGCGCATGAGCAGATCATCGCTCTGCTCCTTGCTCATGCCCTTGAAGCCCTGAATGTACCCGACCGTTGAGAAGAGAGCAGGGCGACCTGTTTCCGTATGCGGACGAACGAGGGGATGCTCGTGCTTGAGGCGCGCTTCCTCCGAACTGATGATACGCATGCTGCGATCGGATTCTTCTTCCTTGTCCTGTCCATACATGCCGTCAGGGGCGTAGGCCGTTTCCGCGGAATGGATGGCAATTACGCCTTCGATCTCAGATTTGAGATCATCCGGCAGGTGGTCGTAGGCCATGTGCTGGTTGGCGAAGTAAGTGTCCCCACCTTCGGGTGGGATGGTCAGACCCATGAGGCAGGTGGCGATGGGCGGTTTCTCCTGAAAGCTCCAGTCAGTGTGCCAGCCCTCGGCAAACAGGGGCGACGTTTCGTCGGCGCGACGCATGATGGCAGCGATGTTTTTGCGGCCGTCGATGGGAGCAAAAAACGGGTCATGACCAAAGTCGCCGAAATACAGCGTGAAGCGCTCAAGGTCATCGTCGCTCATGGGCTGGTCCGGAAACACCAGCACGTGATGCTCGAGCCAGGCCGCGCGTATCTCAGCAATAGTCTCCGCATCCAGGGGTTTGGTCAGGTCCACGCCTGTTGCGTAGGCGCCGCATGCTTGTCCGGTGGGTTTGATGTCCAGCATGGCGATGTCCTCCATTATTATTTGTGGCAAGTGTGCCTGTTTCTTGCGCCGATGTCATCGGATAGGCTGGGCGCATGGGACAGAATGAAATCTCAGTTGAGACTGTCATAGCGGGGTATCCGGCAAAGCTGCGGCCCATCATGAAAAAGCTGCGCAAGCTGGTTCGTGAGGTTGCCAAATCAAATGCCGATGTGGGTGAGCTGGTGGAAACCCTGAAATGGGGCCAGCCGTCCTTTTTGCCCAAGCGTCCCAGGACCGGTACCACTGTCCGGATGGATGTTGTGAGCGAAAATCCGGCTCGGGTCGCCCTCTATTTCCATTGCCAGACAACGCTGGCGGAAACGTTCCGCGAGCTTTATGCCGACACTCTCAGCTTTGAAGGCAATCGGGCCATTGTGCTGGACGCCGCGAAGCCGCTGCCGGAGAAGGAGCTTCGGCACTGCATCGAGATGGCGCTGATCTATCACAAGGCCAAACGCCAAAGGGCTGCCTAGAAGCCAACGGCTTTCGACCAGATCAACACAACAATGCCTAACGGCGCGATGTATGTCAGGCCAGCGCGCAGGTAGGTTTTAACCGGACCTTCCGGCAGGTCCGGCACGATGGCCCGACTCACGAAGATGGCCATACCGAGCCCGCTGATGGGGAGCAACCAGGATGATGTCGCCTGGTCAAGAAAATCGAACAGACCCAGGCCAAGGACCGTAATGCTGTCCCACACGGTCATCGACAGGGTGACGGCGGCACCGCCGAACCAGGTGGCGCCGGCCGCCATGAGTGTCGCGCTGCTGCCGCTGAC
>JBCBUN010000484.1:0-1906 GCA_039818145.1 Pseudomonadota bacterium | reverse complement strand
GGTGGTTCTGGTCTTGTCCTCGCCGGGCAGGATGGCGAGATGGCGCAGCCAGCCAAAGCCATGCAGTTCGTCGGCAAAGGCGGGAGACGGCGGGGTAAGGGTGAAAGGGTTCTGGCCTGTGCTTTCCAGAGTGCCGCCGTCGAGATCGAAGCGACCGTTAAGAATGCGCTCGCCTGTCTGGGTTCTGGCAGGGCGCAGTTCCGGCGGGTTGAGCACGATGGCGTCGGGCATGGGGCCGCGCAGGGTCAGGCGGTAGGGCTTGGACGCATAAGCGAGATTGGCAAGCGTGCGGGTGGCAAGCCCAAGGGAGCGGGCTGCGAGATGTCCGGTCAGTTCTGCCGGGCCGCTCATTGTCTTACGCCATCTCCTATCTTGCCCGTCCACACACGGGGATGGTTTGTCGGTTACTCGCCCCTGAGCATCTTGATGTTTGCTGCATATGCGTCCGGGCCGCCCTTGAAGGTGGCGCTGCCCGCGACGAGAACATCAGCGCCTGCTGCAACAACGCGCGGGGCCGTCTCGGCATTGATGCCGCCATCGACTTCCAGATGAATGTCGCGGCCTGTTGCATCGATCTTGGCGCGCAGGGCTTCGATCTTGCGCAGCTGGCTTTCAATGAACTTCTGGCCGCCAAAGCCCGGGTTGACGCTCATGACCAAAATGAGATCCACGTCGTCGATGATCATGTCCACCACGTCTGCCGGCGTGCCGGGGTTCAGTGAGACGCCGGGGCGTTTGCCCAGCGAGCGAATGAGCTGCAATGTGCGGTGGATGTGCGGGCCTGCTTCGGCGTGCACCGTGATGATGTCTGCGCCCGCATTGGCAAATTCTTCCACATACGGATCCACCGGCGAAATCATCAGGTGAACATCAAACACCTTGTCCGAGTGGCTGCGCAGGGCCTTCACCACCATCGGCCCGATGGTGAGGTTGGGCACAAAGTGGCCATCCATCACATCCACGTGGATGAAGTCAGCGCCAGCGGCGTCGATGGCACGGACCTCTTCGCCCAGACAGGCAAAGTCGGCGGACAGGATGGATGGGGCGATTCGTACGTTTTGCATGTCTTTGACGTAGCAGAGCCGGGCGGTTCACGGCAACAAATGAGAGGGGTGGAAGTGAGAGGGGATATCCGCCCTATTCGGCGCGTTTAAGGCGTGCTGCAAAAAAGCCGTCCATGCCGCCTTGCGACGCCCAGAAGGTGGGCAAAGTGCGCATGTCACCCAATGGCGTCACCGCCTCTTCAAGACCCGGCAGGTCTGCCTTGGTGATCGGGCTGCGCTCGAAAGCAGGATTTGCCGCCAGGAATTTTTCAATCCGCTGCTCGCCTTCTTCGGGCTGAAGCGAGCAGGTGCAATAAATCAGTGTGCCACCGGGGGCGGTCAGGTCCGCTGCCTTGGCCAGCAGTTTTTCCTGCTGCGCCACCAGCTTTGCCAGGTCCGAGGTTGATTTGAGATAGGGAATGTCCGGATGCCGCCTGATCGTGCCGGTGGCGGAGCATGGCGCATCTACCAGCACATGGGTGAACGTCTTGTCGTCTCCATCAGGCTCCCAGCCCAGCGCATTGGCTGTGACGACCTTTGCGTCCAGCTTTGTGCGTTTGAGATTGTGGGTCACACGGACCAGTCGCTTGGCTGAGCGGTCCAGCGCCGTCACGTCGGCACCTGCTGCGGCCAGTTCCAGTGTCTTGCCGCCGGGTGCCGCACACAGATCAAGCACGCGGGCGCCTTTGACGTCACCGAACAGCTTCGCAGGCAGGGCAGCCGCCGCGTCCTGAACCCACCATTCCCCGTCCTTGTATCCTTCCAGCGTATCAACCCGGCCGCCTTCGGTCAGGCGGACACTGCCTGTGGGCAGGACGGTACCCTTGAGTTTTTCCGCCCAGCCAGCAGCATCAGATTTAACG
>JBCBUN010000483.1:0-1907 GCA_039818145.1 Pseudomonadota bacterium | reverse complement strand
GGATGAATTGGTCTGTGACGGGGCATTGGTCGCGACACCTGCCGGGTCCACGGCCTACAATTACTCGGCGCACGGGCCTGTCCTGCCCATCGGATCTGACGTGCTTGCGCTGACGGCAGTGGCCGCGTTCCGTCCACGGCGATGGCGCGGGGCGTTGCTGCCCAAAATGGCGCAGGTGCGCTTTGAAGTGCTGGAGCCCGAAAAGCGACCCGTGATGGCCGAAGCGGACTCGCGCGCCATCCGCAATGTGGTGTCCGTTGAAATCCAGTCCGAACCGGCCGTGGTCCACCGCATCCTCTTTGATCCGGGTCACGGGTTGGAGGAGCGGCTGATTTCGGAGCAGTTCACGTGACCCTGCGCGACCCGGTTCCACGCGTGCTGTGCACTGATTGCGGGGTGTCGCGGATGGCGGATCCGTCTGCATGCGGAACCGCCTGCCAGTTCATCAAACCGGACTATCCCAGACTGGAGCGCGCCGTGCATGGGCGTGCACGTGGCGCGGGGGACGAGCTGTTTTTCGGCCCCTTTCAGGCGATGTACCGTGCGGCAATGGTTGCACCGAAGGATGGCGCTCAGTGGACGGGGATCACAACCGCGCTGGCGGCCGACCTGCTGGAGAAGGGACAGGTTGATGCCGTGCTCACCATGGTTCCGGACGCACAGGACCGCTGGAAGCCGCAGCCCGCTTTGATCACGGACGCAAACGACATGGCCCGCGCCCGTGGTATGCGCATGGGATACGCCCCACTGCTTGCGCTTTTGGAGGAGGCACAAGACCGTGGGTTCAAACGCCTCGCCGTGATCGGCATTCCCTGCCAGATCTATGCACTGCGCAAGCTCGAAGCATCGCTCGGCCTGGAGCGTCTCTATGTCATTGGCACACCCTGCTCGGACAACACCACGACCGAAAATTTCCATCGGTTCCTCGCACTGCTCGACGAAAATCCGGACGACATCACCTATCTTGAGTTTCGCGCCGACTACCGTGTCGAGTTGCGCTTTGCCGATGGGCGACACCGGCTGATCCCGTTTCTGAAACTGCCCATCTCCGACCTGCCGCCAGACTTTTTTCCGCTGACGTGCAAGACATGCGTGGACTACACCAATGTGCTTGCAGACATCACAGTAGGCTACATGGCGGGCGAGGGTGAGCAGTGGCTTCTTGTGCGCAACACGAAAGGCGCGGAAATGCTGGCGGGGCTGGGTGCGCGCATCATGCTCAGCGCTCCGGGATCGAAAGGAAGGCGGGCTGCTGCCGTCAAGGGGTTCATCGCCAACACGGCCCGCGCTGCGGGGGGGCTGCCCCTCAGACGCATGCCCGATTGGGTGCGTCCCATCGTCAGTTGGCTACAACCGCGCACCGGTCCGCGCGGGCTCGAATTCGCTCGCACGCGGGTCGAGATGAAAGCGGCGGAAACCATCCTTCACCTGCGCCACGCTTTACCAGCCAAAATGAAGAACATGATCCCAAATCACGTCTGGCACATCGCCAAGCCCTATGGGTTGACCCCGAGGGACAATGAAAAACCATCTGTTTCTTCTGACTGAAAATACCACGGGGGAGGGTGCGTGAGCACCCGGGGGCAGAGCCCCTTTGGACCAAACGGGCGTATGGACCGTAAGGCGCATCCTGATGCGCCCTAGCTTTGCGGATCCAGATATCTGCGCGCTATGCCCGCCGCCTGTTCCAAATCAAGAACCGGCGGCAACAGGGTCAGCATCCTGCCGTCCGCATCCAACAGATGCACGAAACTGCCATGGGCATAGACCCAGCCGTATTCCGGATCCTCGAACAAGGGCGTGACGTCGACGGCAAAGGCATCATATGCCGCTTGCAGGGCACCCTGTTCTCCGGTCAACCCGATGAAGTCGGGATGGATGTCGGCCAGCGGCGCACCCATGGTTTC
>JBCBUN010000482.1:0-1912 GCA_039818145.1 Pseudomonadota bacterium | reverse complement strand
GGCTGAGCTGGACGAAAGCGTCCGCAAGACCACTGACGCGCTTGACGCTGTGGTCTTGCGGACGCTTTCGTCCAGCTCAGCCATTTCAGCGATACCGCCGGCGTTGTCCGTTACCGGACCAAACGCATCAAGAGCCACGACCATACCGGCAAGCGCCAGCATGGTGGACACGGCAATGGCAATGCCGAACAGACCGGCAAGGCTATAGGTGGCGATGATGCCAGCCACAATCACCAGTGCCGGAAGTGCTGTTGCTTCAAGTGAAACGGCCAGACCCTGGATCACGTTCGTGCCGTGACCTGAGTTGGATGATTCAGCCACAGACTGCACAGGGCGATAGTTGGTGCCCGTGTAGTACTCGGTGATCCAGATGATGAGGCCGGTGATGACCAGACCCAGCACACCGCAGATGAAGAGGTCCTGACCGGTAAAGGATAGGCCGTTTGTCTGCGTGTAGCTCGTGGCCAGACCCAGCACATTATCGGTCACGAAGTAGAGCGCGATCAGCGACAGGATGGCGGAGGCAATGAAGCCCTTGTAGAGCGCACCCATGATCGAGCCGCCGGATCCAAGCCGCACGAAGAACGTACCGACAATCGACGTCACGATGCAGGTAGCACCGATCACCAGCGGATACAGCATCATCGCTTCACCGGCAGCACCGACGAAGAAGATGGAAGCCAGAACCATGGTCGCCACGATCGTCACCGCATAGGTTTCGAAAAGGTCGGCAGCCATGCCCGCGCAGTCACCCACGTTGTCGCCCACATTGTCGGCGATGGTCGCGGGGTTGCGGGGGTCATCCTCGGGAATGCCGGCTTCAACCTTACCCACAAGGTCACCGCCCACGTCCGCACCCTTGGTGAAGATACCGCCACCAAGACGGGCAAAGATGGAAATCAGCGAGGCACCGAAGCCAAGAGCCACCAGCGCATCAATCACCTGACGTGAGTTGGCTGCATGACCAAGCGTGTTGGTCAGGACTGTGTAGTAGACAGCCACACCCAGCAGGGCGAGACCAGCCACCAGCATGCCCGTTACGGCACCTGACTTGAACGCGATGTCGAGGCCGGCAGCAAGGCTCTCAGATGAGGCCTGCGTGGTGCGCACATTGGCGCGCACGGACACGACCATGCCGATATACCCGGCAACACCAGACAGAATGGCACCGGCTGCGAAACCGATTGCCGTCAGCATGCCCAGCAGCACCCAGACGATCGCAAAGATCACCACGCCCACAAGACCAATGGTCGTGTACTGGCGGTTGAGGTAGGCCGATGCGCCTTCCTGAATAGCGCTTGCGATTTCCTGCATGCGCGCATTGCCCGGGCTCGCCGCAAGCACGGAGCGAATAGCCCACGCGCCATAGACGAGCGAAAGAACGCCCGCGGCCAGAATGGCCATCATGGTTGTACTCATTTTCGGAAATTTCCCCTGACTAGGTCTGCCGGCGACCCGACAGCCAATCTATTGGTTTGTATTTCGACGGGTGAAGCCCTGTTAAGGCCGTGCCGGACCGCATCCGGCGCAACCAACCCCTCCCCCGCGATTGATGGCGCCACAATGCCAAAGGTGCCCGGTCAAGGCAACCGCGTTAACGCTTTGAAAAAGGCTGATAAGGCCCGGAATCCGGACACTTACAGACCTGTCAGGGTTTCAAAAAAGCGAACCAGGTCCATGTCACGCCCGCGGCCCTGTTGGCGGCCTGTATCGCCTCGGTTTGCTTGAAGAAACTGCGCTCAAGCCCGGCGTCACTCGCCAGTTGCTCCAGTTCCTCATCTGACGGGGCATAGCTGGGCCGACTTGGCGCACTCCGGCCGTGGCGCACCGACACCACAAGACTTGCCCCCGGCGCCATCAAGTCGGCCAGGCTGGCAACAGACGGTGCCCTGTCGTCTGGCGGCACGTGATG
>JBCBUN010000481.1:0-1929 GCA_039818145.1 Pseudomonadota bacterium | reverse complement strand
CGGGCCTGCCTGGTGCGCCGGATCGCAAGCCCCCACCGCGTCCCAGTGGCGGGCGAAACTTTCAGCCGCAACGCTGCCGCCCGCCCGCTTAACCTTTGCCGGACGCGCTTCGGGCGCGGTTTCAGAGATTGATTGAGGAAGGGTTAAGCGGGCGGGCGGCGGCGTTGCGGCTGAAAGTGTCGCCTGCCACTGGGACGCGGTGGGGGCTTGCGATCCGGCGCACCGGGCAGGCCCGCGCAGCCCCTCAGGGTCGCCCGAGGGGCAAGGGAAAGCTTGATCCGCACCGTGCTTTCTTCGCGGAGATCACCGCGCAGGATGGCGACATCACAATGCTGGAACTGGCGTCAGCCCTGTATGACGCGACCGGCGTGCGCGCGCATCCGCATGCAATCGGCAAGTTCCTTCGCAAGCTTGGCTATGCGCACAAAAAAAGTCGCTGGTGGCCGCCGAGCGCCGTCGCACCAAAGTAAGACGTCAACGCGAAGACTGGTTCAGGCGCCGCATTCCGGCGATATCGACGCGGCCCGAACGTGTTGTTTTCATTGACGAGACTTCGGTTAAAACCAACCTGACCCGGCTGCGGGGATGGGCCCCGCGCGGGGATCGTCTGCTGATGAATGCGCCGTTTGGTTCGTGGGGAACGCAGACGTTCATCGCTGGGCTCACCGCCGATGCCATGATCGCGCCCTGGGTCATAAAGGGGGCGATGGATGGCCCTGCTTTCGCGACCTACGTCGAGAAGGTTCTGGTTCCGGAACTGGCCCCCGGCACTGTCGTCATTCTCGACAATCTCGTCACCCACAAGAACGCCTCGGCGGCCAAGGCGATGCAGGGTGCTGGTTTCTCTTCCTGCCGCCCTACAGCCCCGATCTCAACCCAATTGAAATGGCCTTCTCCAAGCTCAAGGCCCACCTCAGGCGGATCGGTGCCCGGACATTCACCGACATGTTCGAGGCCATCAGCGAGGTCTGTGATCTCTACTCACATCAAGAGTGCTGGAACTACTTCAGGGCTGCCGGATATGCCTCAGGTTAAAGGCGGGATGCTTTAACGCTGCCTGAAATCATAGATTTCAACGCGTTAGGTGATGCGCCGTGTATCAAGTTAAACGCGAAACGCTTTAGCAGAGACCCGTCCGGGACCTTGTGCATACCTCAGTCACGCCATTCCAACGAAGAACCCCCAAGCATCTGCCGACGCTGAAGGGTGATTGATGGGTGCCGTGTCTTCACTCTTCGGCAACAGAGGTTGCCGGGTAACTCATATCCGCAGGAACGGCTGCGCGAGCCTCGGAAGAAGCCCGCTGAACTTCAGCTTGGCATCGCTTGCGGCGAGGCAGATGCAGTCTTCGCCGACATCTGCAATCGGGGTGTGCTCGAGGTCTTCTCCGGCAATCTCAAGATCGCCACGGGCAAACCGCTCTTCGCCGTCAATGAATGCACCCTTCAGGACAAGCGTCAGCTCTGTACCATGGTGACCATGGTCCGGCAGCTCTGATCCGGCAGGGATGTGGAGCAGGCGTACGTTGGCCGACCCTTCCGTCTTGAGGATCGATTGCCGGGCTCCCATGCCGATTGGGGTCCACTTCACGGCGCCGATGTCGCCGCCGACATACCCGGCCAAGGGCGCGGGGAGGACATCGCACTCACGCCGGATGCTCGCCTTGATCGGCTCCTTCGGGCGCTCCGAGATCAGGCGCATCGTGGCTTCGAAGCTGCCGTAAGACATTTCCACGGGTTCGCATGCTTCCAGCAATGCGCCGCCCAGGACTTCCAGCGACTCCAGGCGTGCCCGGGCGTCATCGCAAATCGAAATGTGGCTGGCCACGACAAGGTTGAATGCCTCGGGAAGCGTGCCCGCTGCATATGCCGAAAGACAATAAGATGAAGATGGCATCAAAGCATCACATCACAGACGGCCTTCTTTCGG
>JBCBUN010000480.1:0-1931 GCA_039818145.1 Pseudomonadota bacterium | reverse complement strand
CAGCTGCGCATCCTGTGGGAAGAAATCCTCAAGCGGTTCTCCCGCATCGAGGTAACCGGCGAGCCCGAACTTACCAATTCAAACTTCGTGAAGGGCTATACGTCCCTGCCGGTCAAACTGCACGCACTCTAGGAGGTCATCCCGATGAGTCAGGCATTTACTTATACACCTACTTCAGACGTGGAACTCAGCAGCGCGACCAACATCGCTGATCCCGACATCTGGTCCGACTATGAGTACTTCCCGATCTTTGAAAAGATGCGGAACGAAGACCCGGTGCATTACTGCGCTGAGAGCACCTATGGCCCCTATTGGTCGGTTACCCGCTACGAAGACATCATGGCGGTGGATACCAACCACCAGGTCTATTCATCCGAAGCAGACTTCGGCGGGATCGTGATTGACGACCGGATCGCCATTGATCCGGAAACCAATTACAAGTCGGCCAGCTTCATTTCGATGGACCAGCCCAAACACGATGACCAGCGCAAGTCCGTGAACGGCATCACCAACCCGAACAATCTCCAGCACTTCGGCGAGATCATCCGGACACGGACAGTGAACCTGCTGGACAGCCTGCCGGTGGGCGAAGAGTTTGACTGGGTACCAACTGTCTCCATCGAACTGACGACCCAGATGCTGGCAACGCTGTTCGATTTTCCCTTTGAAGACCGTCACAAACTGACGCGGTGGTCGGATGTGATCACCGCCGAGCCCGAGTCTGACATTGTCGAGAACCAGGAAGCCCGTGTGGCAGAGCTCAATGAAATGGCTGCGTATTTCGTTGAGCTGCAGAAAAGCCGGATCGACAAGCCCGACAGCATCGACCTCCTGACCATGATGACTCACAGCCCGGCCATGGCGAAAATGCCGCCGGAAGAATTCATGGGCAATCTGGCCCTGCTCATTGTGGGCGGCAACGACACCACCAGAAACTCGATGTCCGGCAGCATCCTCGGCATGCACCTCTTCCCCAACGAGTTCAAGAAGATGGTCGCGGACCCGTCTCTCATCGACAATGCGGTCGCTGAAATCATTCGCTGGCAGACCCCCCTGTCGCATATGCGGCGGACGGCCCTGCAGGATGCGGTGCTGGGCGGCAAGCAGATCCGCAAGGGCGACAAGGTGGTGATGTGGTACGCGTCAGGCAACCGCGACACGGCCATCTTTGATGATCCAGACAGCATCATCATCGACCGCAAGAATGCCCGCCGCCATCTGTCATTCGGCTTTGGCATTCACCGCTGCATGGGCAACCGCATCGGCGAACTTCAGCTGCGCATCCTGTGGGAAGAAATCCTCAAGCGCTTCTCCCGCGTGGAAGTGACCGGCGAACCGGTGCTGACCCATTCCAACTTCGTGAAGGGATACGCATCCCTGCCGGTTAAACTGCACGCCCTCTAGACGCAGCATATACGTGCAGTGGCAGCACCCGGTCCTCTCAGCAGGGGGCCGGGTGTTTTGCGTCAGAGCGCCTGCCAGACGATGAAAGCGCCGATACCAGCCGCCTAGACGATGCGCGCTACCAGCCCTGTGTGCCGGGGTCGCCTTTGATGGGTCCTTTGATGGCGGACGTGACCCAGCCTGCATAGTAGCCGCCGGGCTGCGGTGTCACTTGTTCGTTGCCAACAAAGCACGCGTCAACGCGGGCGGGATAAAACGCGATCCACCCGGCAATGCGGGCCATGTTCGGGTCCAGATCATCCAGAGGCTCAGGATAAGAGAACGCTGCATGCTCAACACGCGTGTCGGGCAACACCAGATCATGATGCACAGCGGCCCCCTTCCACTCGCAGACCGTCACATAGTCGGTCTCACGCAGTGCGCCATCAAGCACATCCTCCGGCGGAACGAAGTATACCGGTGCACCCGCCGTCTCGACCACGCGCAGTGCCCGATCGCTTTTCGCAACAACCTGCCCTGCATGTTCG
>JBCBUN010000479.1:0-1941 GCA_039818145.1 Pseudomonadota bacterium | reverse complement strand
CAAAGACCACGGCGGCATCTGCCACCAGCTCCGGCGTGCCGGCCTGTTTCAGCGGCATGGTGGCTTCCTGATCTGCCACGATCTGCTGGTACATGTTGTCGCCGAACTTGTCCTTGAACCAGCGTGTGCCGATGAAGCCGGGGCAGATGGCATTGACGCGGACTTCCGGTGCCAGCGAGCGGGCGAGGGACAATGTCATGGTGTTGAGCGCGCCCTTTGAAGCCGCATAGGCAACGGAAGACCCGATGCCCGCGACGCCGGCAATGGACGATACGTTCACGACCTTGCCTTTGCCGTGCTCTTTCAAGTGCGGCAGGCAGGCGCGGATCATCTGGTAGGGGCCGACCACATTGAGGCCATAGATCCAGTGAAAGTCTTCGGCATCCAGATCATCAAGCTTGTTGTGGTCAGCAAACTTGGTACCGCCTGCATTGTTGACCAGAATGTCGATGCGCCCGAATGCATCCACGGTTTCCTGGGCCATGCGGCGGCAGTCTTCGTCCTTGGAGACGTCCGCCTGCACCAGCACGGCCTTGCCGCCTGCCGCTTCGCACGCTTTTGCGGTTTCTTCGGCTTCAGTCTTACTTTTCGTAAAATTGATCACCACATTGGCGCCACGTTCTGCCAGCTTGATGGCAATGGCCGCGCCAAGGCCGGTGGCGGAACCTGTGACAATGGCGGTCAGCCCGTCGATACGCATGAATGGTCTCCCTCTTTGGTGCTTTATCTTGTTGCACTCAATAAGGCGGGGATGGACGATGACTTCAAGCCCAGACTGACGAAATTAAGGAGCGCACCATGACAGCAACATCAAAGACGGTCTCCGGCGCAGAGCTTCCATCGCGGCTGGCGGAAGCGCCTGGCCGTATCCGACTGGAACCCGTTTCCGGTGAAGTAGTGGTGACCATGGGCGATATTCAGATCGCCCGCACCCGCAACGCCATTCGTCTGCATGAAGGTGACTACACGCCAATGATCTATGTGCCACCGACAGACACGGACTTCAGCGGCCTGACCAAGACCGACCACACCACCTATTGCCCGCTCAAGGGTGCTGCGTCCTATTACTCCGTGACGGCGGCAGGGGAGCCGGGCGTCAATGCGGTCTGGACCTATGAGGACCCCTTTGCCGAATGGGCGGACATCAAGGACCATCTGGCTTTCTACACCGATCGCATTAAGGTCGAAGAACACTGAAGACCCGTTGTGCAGCGGGCATCCATCAGGGGAGACGTCATGCGCCATCTCATTATCGCAGGTGTGTTTGTTGCCGCCTTTGCAGCAGCTGCGGCCGCAGAACCGGTCAGCAAATACTCCGACATCGACCTTGAGACCTGCCCGCAGGGGCAGGACTTCGGCGATGAGCCGGCCTATGAAGCTATCTGTCCGGGACCGGATGGTTGGGAGCTGAGGGTCATGGAAGGTGACCTGCGCTTCTGGGTCGAGCCGCGCCGTGCGGGCGCGCAAACCGAGACCCGTTTCCAGACTCTGTCGTCGTTCAACAACGTGCACACAAAAGCTGAATGGCGCGGCGAAGTGGCGGCGGGCTCCTTTGAACCCTACGCCATGATCCTGCGCTACTTCACCGATAGCGGCATGGGTGAAGAGAGCGGCAAGGGCAATGTGCTTGTCGTCACCAAGGTGCCCGCAACACCCGGCGAGCGCTCCTGTCATATCGGCTATGTGGATGCCAAGGCCGTCGAGAATGCCAACGCGGTTGCCCAGCAGATTGCGGATACGACAGCGGACTATTTTGACTGCGAAAAGCACACGCCGCTGACGGTGATGCCCGGAGAGCCAAGCCTGCCCTAGCCGAACTGTCAGCTAGCCGTCTGCCGTCTGACTTTCTTGAGGTCGCAATGAGTTTCTGGACTCCAACGCCGGTTGCAGGTGCCGGCACGAGGGAATCGTCTTCCTTTAGAGTAAAGGCGCTTCCGCAGG